>JANLUG010000540.1:0-8138 GCA_031363335.1 Gammaproteobacteria bacterium | reverse complement strand
GCAAGCCGCCGATCATGAAGTACTGAGTCAGGCACGAATCTGGCTCGAAGCCGGGGAAACCTGTTGGCTCGCGACCGTCGTCAAAACCTGGGGATCGTCGCCGCGCCCCGTCGGTTCGTTGTTCACCTGCAATGGCCGCGGCCAGGTCGCCGGTTCGTTGTCCGGCGGGTGCGTAGAGGATGACCTCCTCGAAAAACTGACGTCCGGTACGCTGGCGCGTCACGCCCCCCAATACTTCCGTTATGGCCTCACCGCGGAAGAAACGGAACGCTTCGGTCTGCCGTGCGGCGGTCACCTCGACATCGTCGTGGAACCGCTGTCGCAGGTATCGCACCTGGCGCAGTTGCGCCAGATCGACGATCGGTTGGTGCACCGCGGCCGCATTCGCCGCACGGTCGACGTCAAACGCGGCACCAGCATGATCGAAGAGGTCGACGGCCACGAAGATCCGGTGTTCGACGAAGCGTCGTCCGTGCTGCGACAAACCTATGGGCCGCGTTTTCAGTTGTTCATCATCGGCGGCGGCATGGTGTCGAAATACCTCGCCGAGATGGCGCAGATGCTCGACTACGCGGTCACGGTATGCGATCCGCGCGAAAAGCTGCTGGCCGATTTCGGCGTGCCAGGAACGCGCGCCGTCACCGAAATGCCCGACGATGCCGTAAAGGCCTACGCGAACGACCCGGCCTCCGCCATCGTCGCGCTGACGCACGATCCGCGCATCGACGATATGGGATTGATGGAAGCGCTGAAGACGCCGGCGTTCTACGTCGGCGCGATGGGTTCGGTGAAGACATCGGCCGGCCGCCGCCAACGCTTGCGGGCGCTCGATGTCACGGATGCAGAACTCGCGCGCCTGCGCGCGCCGATCGGCCTGCCGATCGGCAGTAAAACGCCCCCGGAAATCGCGGTGGCGATCCTTGCCGAGATCACCGCGGTTCGAAAGCACCGCGAGAAGCAGAGCCTCGCACACCTGGCAGGGCTGGCGTCCTCGGCCGCGTGACGAGCGGCGCGCTGCTCATCGCTGCCGGATTTTCGCGTCGCTTCGGCAGCGACAAACGCGTCTTCAGACTCAAGCAGGATCCATTGCTGATTGCCTCACTGAGGCCGTACCTGCGCGTATTCTCCAACGTCGCCATCGTGGTGCGCAGCAGCGACAGCGCGTTGACACAACTGATCGGCGAGAGCTTCGGACGCCAGCTACCGATCATCGTGCCAACGAATCAGGCACACCTCGGTATGTCCGCCAGCATCGCCGACGGCATTCGCGCCGTGGTCGATTGGGACTACGTCTTCCTCGGACTCGGCGACATGCCGTACCTGCGTCGCGAGACGCTGGAAATACTGAAGACGAAGATGGATACCGCGCGAATGGAACGCGAACACTGCATCGTGGTGCCGATGTACGCCGACACGCCCGGTCATCCGGTCGGATTTTCGCGCGAGTACTTCGCCGAGCTGATCGCGCTCACCGGCGATCGCGGCGCGCGCTCGGTAATCGACGCACATGCGAGCGATGTGCAACGGGTCGCGATCGATGATCCGGGGTTGATCACCGACATCGACCATCCGCCCATGTAAGCAACCGCTCAGTCGGTCCTGACAGGACCGCCGAGTCGCGACGCCCAATCGAGCTTGCTGCGACACGCTTCGTAGAAGCTGTGTTGGCGCGAATACAGCAACTTCAGAGCGTGCGTGCACTTTTGAATGTGCACCTCGTCGCCGGGTTGCACGCCGATGTCGATCTGGGAATCGCAGCTGATCTGCTGGTTCGTCGATGTCGTCGGCCCGACGACGACCTTGATTCGCGATGCGCTCGGCACGACCAGCGGCCGCGAAGTCAGTGTATGCGGGAACATCGGCACCACCACGATTGCGTCGAGGCTCGGATGCATGATCGGTCCACCGGCCGAGAGCGCATAAGCCGTAGAGCCCGTAGGCGTCGCGACGATCAGGCCGTCGGAGCGCTGGTCGTAGACGAACTTGTCGTCGATGTGCAGCGCGAATTCCATCATCCGCGACATCGTGCCCGCGTGTACGACGACATCGTTCAATGCGGACGATCCGCCGAGGCGTTTACCGTCGCGAAATACCGTGGCGTCGAGCAGGAAACGGTGCTCGACGGTGTATTCGCCGTCGAGCACGGCGCCGATCTTCGTTTCGATCTGATCGGGCGAAATGTCGGCGAGAAATCCAAGGCCGCCGCGATTCACACCGATTACCGGCACTTGCGATGCGGCCAGGTCGCGCGCGACACCGAGCAGGCTGCCGTCCCCGCCGACCACGATCAGCAGATCGCAGATGGCGCCGAGCGCCTTGCGCTCTTCGACGCGATGCGTGCATTTTGGCAACAACGCGGCCGTCGCCGTCTCGAATACGATCGACACGTTGCGCGCGCGCAGGAACTGCTCGAGCGTGACCACCGATTCCACAATGCTGCGATTGCCTCGGCGTGCGATCAGCCCGACGGTGTTGAAGGTCATCTGATGTCTACAAGACGCAACGAGAACGAGTATACACGCCGACCCGACGGCACAGTTCGAGCGCGGTAGTGCGACACCGCGGCGCAAATTTGGCACCGTTCCTGTGCTTGAATTATGGGGGGTAAGCGCTCAGGCTTGCCCGCGAATTGACCCGGAGACGCGCATGGGTAGCGCACTGGAAGACCGCCACCTCGAAGTGCTGACCACAGCAAATTCGCGGCTGAAACGCGCGCCGAACACGAGCTTGTGGGAGGCGATGCAGAACGAAGCCCGCGAAAAGGCGCAGCAGGAGCCGATTCTCGGCAGCTACTTCCATGCGACGATTCTGAATCACAAGAGCTTTCAATCGGCGTTGAGCTTCCGCATCGCCAGCCGGCTCGATACGCCGATGCTTCCGACGATGATGGTCCGCGACGTCATCGAAGAAGCGCTGAACGATTCGCCGTCCATCCTCACTGCCGCGGAAATCGACATCCTCGCGACGTACACGCGCGACCCGGCCTGCGACGACGTCTCCACACCGTTCCTGTTCTTCAAGGGATTTCACGCGTTGCAGGCGCATCGCATCGCGAACTGGTTGTGGCACCGCGACCGTCAGGCGCTCGCGCGCTTCTTCCAGAACCAGATCAGCGTCACGTTAGGGGTCGACATTCACCCGGCTGCGCAGATCGGCTCCGGGATCATGCTCGATCACGCGACCGGCATCGTGATCGGTGAAACGGCCGTCGTCGAAGACGACGTCTCGATTCTGCATTCGGTGACGCTAGGTGGTTCGGGCAAGGTCTCCGGCGACCGGCATCCGAAGATCCGCCGCGGCGTGTTGCTGTCGGCCGGCTGCAAGATCATCGGCAACATCGAAGTCGGTGAAGGCGCGAAAGTCGGCGCCGGCAGCGTCGTGTTGAACGATGTTCCGCCGCACGTCACGGTTGCCGGAGTTCCCGCGCAGATCGTCGGCCGTCCGGCACATCCGTCGCCTGCGCTCGACATGGATCAGAGTCTCGACTCGCGTTGAGCGGGCGGCGATCGCCGCCCACAGGATCAATGTCCCACTTCACCGCGCAACAGTTGTTGCAGGCGCCGGTTACGGTTCTGCTCGTGCCGCAGCAGCGCTTTCAAACGCTGGATCTCGTCGCGACAGCCGCGGATCTGATCGAGATGGATCTGTTGCTGCTGCTCGAGGTCCAACCGGTATCTGCGGGTCAGTGAATCGACGGCGTTGTTGTGCTGCTGGATCAGCTGCGTGAGGCTGATGCGCCCTTCCTCGCCGAACGCCTGATCGATCTTGTCGTCGGCTTGCACGAGCGCCTTGGCCGGAAGCTTCTTCGCCGCCTGCTTGGGGCCGGCGTTGGCGTTCTGCGGCGGTTCGAGTTTCGCACCGCTGGTCGCGTCGTCGAGGGTCGGCAGATTCATGAATGGCGCTTCGCCGCCTGGCTCGGTCTTCGACAGTTTCAAGCCGAGTCGATTACGCCATACCGCGCGCTGCACGACCCGGATCGGATTCGCTTCGCCCTCGCCTTCGGGCTCCCATAGGTTCATCGCATGCCACGACACCGAGCACTGCGCCCGCGACGCGAGTCGAATCGCACCGCAACCGATATCGGGACCAGGACCGGCGTGGCGCACCAGGTGGCGGAGCGGAACGCTGAAACCAGGATCGGCAAGTCCGTTCTCGTCGATGCGCAACATGAAGGTCACCAGGCCCCGCACGGCAAGTCCGGTACCGACAACCACGTAAGCGCCGCGCACCAGACTCGCGGCGAATTTCTCGAGCTTCGCGGCCTGATTCAGCAGTGCTTCGAACTCGGGGTAATGCATCTCGGTCGAGATGTCCTCACCTTCGAAGAAGAACACCGCTTCGGCGAACGCATCCTGCTGACTCATCCTGAGCATCCTCTACGACCGCATGTACGACGATTTCGGGCGCGACGCGAAAGCGGCCGCGGCCCTGTCGTATTACAGCCGAATCGCTCCCGCGCTACCGCGGGCAGGATCACTTCGTGAGTGCGATGACGATCAACTTCCTGGGACCGCTGTCACATTTCCAGCGCGTCGTCGTAGTCGGGAGCGGGAGGCGGAAGGTCCGAGTCGTCGGGGCAGAATATTTCGTCGAGTTCCATGTCGTGAAGGCTAGCCGAGATTTGTGACCTCACGGTGAACGGCCGCGACGGATTCACCAGTTGTTCGTGTGTCTGACCAGCCCTCCTCACCGAGGTCGTGGAAAGAAGCCTATTCAATCAACACGTTACGCGATGGCACAGCGGTTGCTTGTGTCGTGGACACACGCTTGCGCCAAGGCGCTACGGAAACACGACACATGTACACGGACTCTCGACCCTCGCTCGCGCCGCTGCTTCGGACGATGGCGGCGATCTTGTGCCTGTGCCTCGGCGTCATCGGGTTGGTGCTGCCGTTGATTCCCGGCATTCCGCTTCTGATCGTCGGTGCGTTGCTGCTGCGACGGCGCGGCTACCGCGCGCCTCCGGCGATTGGCCGATCGGGGCTGACGACATTCGAGCGGTTCGAACTGCAATTCTGGCTGCTCGCGAGGCGCATCACGACGAGTGCCGAGTCGATTCGACTCTCGCGCCGGGCGCGGGCCAGGGCTCGCCAACGAGACCGTTGAGGCTGTCGATCAGCCGGGCGGGAAGTTCGCGAAGATCGCCGTCAGCGCCGATCGAATCGCGGGCTGCGGATCTTTCTGATCGTCGGCGGTGATCGTTTTGGTGGCCCAGCCGTGCCACGCCGGTCGATGCGTCTTGACGTCGAAGATGTCTACGACCAGCCGCCCCTCGATGTGCTGTCGCACTGCCACCTCGTGGCCGCCGCCGTGCCAGTGCCACGGTCCCCGGTACGTCGCCGGATAGGTGTCGATCCGCAACTTGTCGCTGGCGCCAAGGCCGAATCCAACGACGAAATCAGCCTGATCGGCGTCGTCGACGAATCGGTATCCCTTCGCCGTCAACAGATCCCGCGCGGTCTGCTCGATCCGACTCTCCACCAGCGGATTGACCGACGGCGCAGGGTCCACGAGCGGGAGCGGTGAAACCCATGCGAACGTTTTGTATTCGTCGAAATCGACATCCGGATTGAAGTCGTGATGCGCCGCGATGGTTGCGCAGCCGCCAATCGCCGTTACGGCCGCGAACAGCGCAATCGTTCGGATCGACGTCTTCATTGAACCCGTCACGCTTCGATCGAGGTGCGGCATTGTCGCATCAAAGCGCGGACTGCAGGAACCGCATCACGCACGCAGCGCTTCGGCAATCGACGTACCGATCCGGTACGCGTTCGCCATGATGGTGAGCGCCGGGTTGAATCCGCCGTTCGTCACGTGCAGCGATCCATCGGCAACATACAACGCGCGCTGGCCGTGCACCCGTCCTTGCCCGTCTGTGACGGAGCGCCTCGGATCCACGCCCATCCGGCACGTGCCCGCCTGATGCTGCCCTGCGGACAGCACGTTCGTATACTCGCCGCCCCACGAACGCGGCTGCTCGACGCCGGCGGCATGCAGCCATTGCTCCGCTTTGGTCTGCAGCAGCGCGGCTGCGCGAGCGCTTTCGGCATGCACGCGGCCTGATAGCCGAGCGACCGGAATGCCGAATCGATCGCGCACGTCGGGGTCCAGCGTCACGCGGGCCGTGGGATTCGGAATCTCCTGGATCGGCCCCATTACCACGAGTGTCCTGCGGTATGCATCTGCAAACGCGCGTTTCGCCGCGGCCCCCCAACGAGGTCCCGACGGCGCGAACGCGCTCCAGAAGTGGATCGGCAACGGCACGAACTCGTTGCCGAGCATACCGCCGCCGATGATCCCGGCGTTGCCGTGGTTGAACTCGCACGTTGCGATGCTGACACCGGGACCTTCGCAATCCTGAACCGTTTCGGAGTGCAAGCCGACGGCGCCTGAGTACAGATGCCCCTGCAGATTTCGCCCAACCTGATCGTTGCCATTGCCGACTCCGTCGGGGTGCCCCTTCGAGCGGCTGTTCAGCAGCAGTCGCGCCGTCTCGATTGCACCGGCGGCAACGACGATGGCGCGTGCGCGAATCGTGCGTTCAACGATCACCCCAAGATGATCGACATATATCCTTACGCCGCGCGCCTGATCGTCGGAATCGCACACCAGCGACTCCGCCTGGGCGCCGGTCAGGAGCTGGCAGCGCCCGGTGGCAAGCGCGCGCGGAATGGCGGTATTGTGCGTGCCGTTTTTGCTGTCGCTCGGACACGAGAAGCCGACACACATGCCGCAGCGGACACACGCACCGCGCCCGCCGTACGCAGTGGTATTGATCGCCAACGGAATCGCTGCGCTGCGCCAACCCAGCCGCTCGGCTGCGCCGCGCAGCACGCGGCCGTCGGCATTGAGCGGAAGCGGCGCCATCGGATACGCGTCGCGCGCACCGTGATGCGCATGACCAGGCTCACCGGCAACGCCGATCTCACGTTCGGCGCGCGCATACCATGGCGCCAGCTCGTCATAGTCGATCGGCCAGTCCGCGAGGCCGGAGCCTTCGGGCACGCCGTAGATCGACGCCATCCGGAAATCCTGCGGCGCGAACCGCCACGCTTGCGCGCCGTAGACGCGCGTGCCGCCGCCCACGGTCATCGCGTTGTTGGAGTAGCCGGCCTCGAATGGGCGTACTTCATGCGCGCCATTGGCGCGGACGACGACACGCGGGTGTCCATCCAGCGCAGGCCCGGTGTTGTGGCCGTATGCCGGGAAGCGATGATTGCGCAGGTGATCGCGCCCGACGTCTTCGTGACGCAGTGCCTCACCGCGTTCGATCAGCAGCACGTCCAATCCCGCCTGCGCCAACACCTGCGCGACGATGCCGCCGCCGGCGCCCGCGCCGACCACGATGGCGTCGTACTCGGCGCGTAAGGTCTCGAGGCGCGCGGTTCGCAACGGTGCTTCCAAAGCGCCTTGCTGCGGCCGCTTCGGCGCCGGCTCATATCCGATCATCCGCCACGATGCGGCGTCGGTGTTGCCGCCGTTCGCCGGGTCCGCGTAGTAGCTCTGCGTCACGACGCCAACCACCATCCGCAACCAGCGGCTGCTGCGCTCGGGCCAAGGCAACGGCGGCTGATCCGATTCGAGCAGCGTCACCAAAGCGCGCTGCTGTTCCGGCTGAAGCAAGTCGAATTCGAGCGCCACGAGTGAGTCGATGCCCGCGCGAAGTCGCCCGATCAACACCGCGCCGAGATCGGCAGCGTTGCGTTCGATGAACGTTCGCAGACCCGCTTCGGATGCCGACGGAAAGGCGTCGCGCGGAATCAACGTGTCGCCGAGCGACAGCAGCACGCGCCATTGTCGGTGCGTCAGTTGCATCGGCTACCTCAGAGGTGCGTGGCCGCGCTTCAGAATCGGCGTCGCCCCCAATGCGACAAACCAGCAGATCGCCAGCGCCCAGACATCGTGCGACAGGTAGTGCGCCCCCCGCAGTTGTTGCGCGATACCAAACGCAAGGCCGAGCCCGATGGCCGCGGCGAACGTATACCAGCGCAACCGGGGTGCGCGATCGCGACAGAAGAAGTACAACGCCAGCAGCGCGAAGCCGGAACTCGCATGGCCGGACGGAAAGCAGCGTCCGGAGCGGCCGTGCACGAGTATCTCGCGCCACGTGGGGAGGTACGGCACGTCGCCGCCGTAGC
>JANLUG010000526.1:0-3719 GCA_031363335.1 Gammaproteobacteria bacterium | reverse complement strand
TAGCCCCTCACAGTAACTTGTGGTGGTTTCAGTTATTTGGTACAATGGGAATATAAATCAGGCGCTGGCGCTGCTCCGGGGCGCCCCCGTTTGGGCCGAGCGCGACGCGTTCGAACTTCGACTGCGGGTGGCACTCGGTGCGGCACAGATCGCAACCCTCGGTTACAGCGCACCCGAAGTGGAGGAGAACTACAACGTCGCCGAGACGTTGTGTCGGAGCATCGGATCCGGTCCGCAGATGTTGCAGGTGCTGCTGGGGCTGCAGTCCTTCCACTTCGTGCGCTCCGAACTGCATAAATCGCTGGCATTGGCGAATGAGTGCGCCGCGCTGACAACGAGCCAGGCGGCGAGCCCAGGCCGACTCCTGGCGGTTCAATTCGCGCTCGGCGCGACTGTGTCGTGCATGGGCGAGAACCTGCGCGCGACGCAACACTTCGACCAAGGACTAAAGCTTTACGATGGCGTGCAGACGCGTCGCGCGGTCCAGGACAATGGGGTCGCGTGCCTCGCCTTCCTGGGGTGGACGCAGCTTCTCGTCGGCAAAATCGATACTGGGCGGCGGACGTGCCTCGAGAGTCTGGCGCTCGCGCGACGGATCGATCATCCGTTCAGCAAGGCGTTCGCGCTGAACTGGCTGGCGGCGGTGCATATCCAGTGCGAAGCGCCCGACCTGGTCGTGGCGTTTTCGGAAGAAGCGCTGGAGATTTCTGCCGAGGAAGGCCTGCTGCACTGGGCAGCTCTTGCACTGGCGCATGGCGGCGCCGGTCATCTGTTGCGCGACGAAATCGCAACAGGTTACGAGAAGATCACGACCGGACTTGCGCGATGGCAGGCAACCGGAGCAGCCAATCTGAGCACCAGTCTGCTGACATACCAGGCTTGGGCGCACGACCGTATGGGAGAGCCCGCAGAAGCATTCGCCTGCATCGAGCGTTCCATCGACTTCATTGCACATACGGACGAACGGTGGTTCGAAGCAGAAGTGCTGCGCAGCAAAGGCAAGCTTCTGGAAGGCAAGATGCGCGATCGAGATGAGGCCGAGTCGGCCTATCGCGATGCGTGGCGCGTCGCGAAGCAGCAGCACGCCACGTTCTTCGAGTTAAAAATCGCGCTCGAACTCGACCGAATGAGCATCGACGCCGGTCGACCTTCGGCGATGCTGCCTGCGCTTCGCAACGTGCTGCTGCGCATCGATGGCGGCGCCGGCCTGCGCCAGGTCCAAGCTGCTATGCAGAGAATCGATCAGCGCTAGCGAAGTTCCTACGCACGAATTCGCGAGCCGCGATGTAGCGCTTGACCACGTTCGAATCGACAGCCGCACGGTGATCACATGCTGCCGCATGAATCTCGTCGACCATCTGAATCATGCGCGGTATTGCACGCCAGTCGTCGAACGCGATCGGTTCGTTCAGCTCCAGATTCAGACGACAGTAGCCGTTGCCGATGAGCGCACGGCACTGATCGGAGTCGAGTTCGGAGACGGCGCCGAACGAAAGTTCAAGCGCCTTCGTTCCCCACCTCAGCTCGCCCCATCGCAACGGCTTCGTCGACGCGACCGCGTCCGAGGTCAGTCCGGCGCCGATGGATAAAATTCTGATGTCGCCCAGCGTCGCGTTGCCCAGGCGCGGATCGAGCGCGGATGTGAGCGCCACCATACTCGGGTTGTTGGCGAACAGGCCGCCATCGACGCAGCCCTGGTAGCTCGGAAAGTACCCTGGTGCTGCGCTGGAGCGCATCATTGCATCGGCTACCTTCATGTCGAGGTCGATGCTCGGATGGTTCGGGTAGTTGTGCATGATCGTGGGTATCGCATACGACGAATCGTGGTCACGAAGGCGGCCGTCGAGCGTAAGCGTGGTAACGGCGACCCGATGGCGCAGCGATGCGAGCGTTGTGTCGCGGCCGAAGAACTCGGTGGCGCCTTCGTGCAGACCTCGGTTGTTCCATTTCGGCAGGAACAGGCCATCGACGAAGCCTATCGGGCGTCCGATCAACGGCAGACGCGACAAGAGCTTTGCGAGCAGTCCCACTGCGCCCTCCGGGTACTCGCGCTGCTCGAACAGCCGGTGGCCGAAGCGGACATAAAAACTCACGATGTCATCGATCGGGTGATCGCCCGCGAAGGCCAGCGCGTTCCCTGCGCCGATCGAGGTTCCGACAAACAAATCGACATTCTCGCGAAATCCCGGAATGTCTTTTGCCAGCGCGCGCATGAAACACGCCGCTAGAACACCGTGTGATCCGCCGCCGTCGAAAGCGACCACGTTGTACGTCACGGGATCTCCTTGAGGTGACGAAACTCGACTCACCGTACGTGCGAGCTGCGCGATTGTCCATTCCCGCGCTCGCGAGCGCGGACCGACGGATTCACCGAGGTGCAGCGGCTGATAAGCCGTTCGACTTGGCGCAGCGTAGCCTGCACGTGACCGAGGTAGCTCACTCCGCGCATACTCGGCAGTGTTTCAGCCGCCGGGTGCCCGGACATGACCTACGCTAACGGTCGCCGCGTCATCGACGCCGACAGCCACCTGATGGAGTGGCCCGGCTTCCTTGCAGATCACGCACCCGCCGCAATTCGCGGTGAACTGCCGCCGATCGCCGACGGGTCGAGCGGATTGCAGATCAAAGCGAATGACCGCACCGTCGAGGCGCGAGCGGCGCTTGTAGCACTCGGCGACGACCTCGTGCGCAAAGGTCCCAAGTGGCACGAAGCACTCGGCGCGATCGATCCTGACGAACGCACCGAGGCGCTCGACTTGCTCGGTTTCGAACATCAGGTGGTGTATTCGTCGCTGTGCGCGGCGTTGTTCGGTATCGCCGACAGCTCGCTGCGATACGCGGCGTATCGCGCGCACAACCGCGCGATGGCCGAGTTCTGTGCGAACGATGCGCGTCTGCATGGCGTCGCGCTGTGCGATCTGGATGACCCTGACCGTTCGCTCGCGGAACTCGAGTTCGCACTCGATCTGGGGTTGGGCCCGGTGTGGCTTCCTGCGCGCGCGCCCGGCGGCGTATCGCCCGGACACAACCGACACGATCCGTTCTGGGCACGGCTCGCGGAGCGCGGCATTCCGTTCGTGCTGCACGTCGGCAGTGGGCCGCTGCAGATCGACGACGCGTGGCGCAACAACGGCCGCGCGCCGCCAATCCGGATGCCGGTCGCTGAGGTCATCAATTCGAAGGATCTGATGGTGGTATATCAACCGGCGGAACGGTTTCTGTCGGTGCTGATGCTCGATGGCGTGCTGGAACGGCATTCTCGCTTGCGCGGCGGTGCGATCGAGATGGGTGCCGGCTGGGTGCCGGATATGTTGCGGCGCCTTGATCACGCCGCGGAGATCTGGAGCAAGTCCGAGCCGGAGTTGCGGGAAATGAAACGCAGACCGTCGCAACAGGCCTCGGATCAGCTGCGTTTCACGCCATACCCATTCGAAGACGTCGGTCTGCTGTGCAGTGTGTCCGATCCGAGCTTGTACCTGTTCTCGTCGGACTATCCACATGCCGAAGGCGGCCGCGATCCGCTCGGCCGCTTCACGAAGTCGTTGGCGGGGGCGAGCGAACCGGTATCGGCCGGCTTCTTCGCCGAGAATGCGCGCAGCTGGCTGGGTCTGCCGAACGGCTAAACAACGAGGTTCCATTCACATGCTCAAGACGGTTCAACTCGGCAAGAACAGCGGTCTGCGCGTGTCGAGGCTCTGTCTCGGCACGATGAATTTCGG
>JANLUG010000523.1:0-1746 GCA_031363335.1 Gammaproteobacteria bacterium | reverse complement strand
CCCACCCAGGGCGAACAGCGGCCCACGCGTGGAGGATGGAAAATGGAAAAGCACGTCTCCAATTTTCATCATCAAGGCGAATGAAACCATCACAGGGCTCACAATCGTCAACATACAATCGATGAATCGTTCAATATTGCTATCATTGCTGTTTTCTTTATCGCAGTTGGCATTCGCTCTGCCTCCTACGGATTCTACTGGCATGTCTCCAATCGGTAGTATGATGATATGATGGCGCTCATTTTCTCTACAAAACCCAGTTCTGATATAGTTCAGCACGTACTGTGTAACTTGAACATCGCCACATCGACATCAAGGAGATGGCAATGTTGAAGCAAGTTCTGGCAATCGTGGTTATCGGTACGGCAGCGCTGACGTCGGTTGCCGCGTGTGCATCCGACTGGGGCACCGGCGCGTCCGGGTATGCGTCGCCGACGACGGTGCAATACGTGCACAACGGGCCGCCCATTCGATACATCTCGCCGCGCTACTATCCCGCCTATCGATGGGCACCGGCACCGTATCGTTGGGCACCGCCGCATCAATACTGGTATCCGCGATACGGCTACAACCGATACGACTACAACCGACACGACTACAACCCCGGCTATTACAACAATGGCCGCAACGACTGGCACGGCGCCGATCAGCGTCGCGACTGGGATCGCGACGACCATCGCGGCGACGATGACGATCGCAACGATTGGCACGGTCGCTAGAGAGGGTTCGGGGCGGCTTCACGGCCGCCCCGATTTTCATTTCGTTCGTGTAAACTGCCGCGCCCCGCGCATGCCCTCGATCGTGCGGAGACTTCCGTGAACTGCTGCGGAGTGAGTGAGCAATGTTTGCCGGCTTCGACTACGGTACGTCCAATTGCTCGATCGGTCTGGTGCGCGACGGTGTCGTCCGGTTGGTGCCGCTCGAAGAGGGCGACCCGCTGATTCCATCGACGCTATATGCGCCGCGCCCACAACTGCAGCTGGAACGATCGATCGCGGATATTCGCGGCCTGGATGTAACGACGCGCGCGTTCGACGAGTTGCGGTTCGGCCGCGCCGCTCTTGCGGCCTATCTCGAGGCGCCCTCCGCCGGATATTTCATCAAGAGTCCGAAGAGTTTTCTCGGTGCCAAGGGACTCAGCGACGAGATCCGGACGCGATTCGTCGGTGTCGTCACGGCGATGATGGCGAATGTGAAGCGCCATGCCGACGCGGCGTGCGGCGAATCGATCGACGACGTCGTCATCGGCAGGCCGATCAATTTCCAGGGCGCAGGCGGTGAAGACGAGAATCGCAACGCGCTCGAGATGCTCGTCGAATCCGCTCTCGATGCCGGCTTCAAACAGGTCGCGTTTCTGTATGAGCCGATGGCCGCCGCGATGGAGTATGAGGCGCGCCTCGATCACGAAGAGTGCGTGCTGGTTCTCGACATCGGCGGCGGTACCACCGACTGTTCCTTCGTCCGGGTAGGACCGACGCGACGCGCATCGATCGAACGCGATGCCGACATCCTCGGTCACGCCGGCGAGCGAATCGGCGGAAACGACTACGATCAGCTGCTGGCTCTCCGCGCCATAATGGGATTGTTAGGCTACGAGGACGAGCTGCTGTCGGGCTTGCCGATCCCGAATACGTATTTCGTCGATGCGGTGTCTACGAACGACGTCAATGCGCAACAGCGCTTCTATTCGCGGCGTACGCTGGAACGGCTCGATCGTCTTGTTCTCGAGGCACAGCTTCCGGACCG
>JANLUG010000492.1:0-2499 GCA_031363335.1 Gammaproteobacteria bacterium | reverse complement strand
GCCCAGTTGATGCTGCCGCTCATCGTTCCGCTGCACCCGTTGAAGGGGTTGCCGCTGTTGGCGCCGCTCGCCGCGTACCTGGCGAGGGCGCGTCCGAGCGTGCTGATCTCCCGCACGGCGAGCCTCAATGTCGTTGCCACTCTCGCGAAACGTCTGGCGCAGGTGCCGACCAGTCTGGTGCTTACCGAACACGTATTGACCGATCAACGCCGCATTGACGATCGGCGCTTCGCGCGACGATTCCTACCGGCACTGATGCGCTGCACGTATCGAGACGCAAGTGCGATCGTTGGAGTGTCCGCCGGCGTTGCCGGCGACCTGAGGACGCTGTTGCAGGTGCCGGTCGAGCGCGTTCGCTGCATTTACAACCCGGCGGTCCCGGACAACATTCAATCGCTCGCCCGCGCTGCGGTTCCGCATCGTTGGTTCGATGTCGATCAACCGCCTGTGATCCTGTCGGCCGGTCGGCCGGGTCGCACGAAGGACTTCGGGATGTTGGTGCGCGCGTTCGCGCGATTGCGCAGCGAGCGCGCGGCGCGACTGGTGATTCTGTCTTCCGCGCCGCCGGGTTCGTCGCAAAGTGCGCACCTCGAATCGTTACACGCGCTCGCGCGGGAACTGCGCGTTGCCAACGATTTCGAGATTCTCGATTTCACTGCCAATCCCTTTGCCTATATGGCGCGTGCCGGCGTGTTTGCTTCGTCATCGACGTCGGAAGGATTCGGCAACGTCGTCGCTGAAGCCCTCGCATGCGGCTGTCCCGTGGTCAGTACGCGCACCGCGGGACCGGTCGAGGTGCTCGAGAACGGCCGTTACGGCCGGCTCGTGCCGGTCGGCGATGTCGGCGCCATGGCGGCAGCATTGAGCGCTACGCTTCGCGCGCCGCGCAACTCCGGCGAGTTCGTGCTCCGAGCATCCGTATTCGGCGAGGAGCGCGCCGCGCGCGCTTACGAGTCGTTGTGTAGCGAAGTGGGCGCGGCTGCGGAATCATTGCGGGCCTAGGAACTTCCTACGTCCGACACTAGACTGCCGGTCGTGCGTCGATTCCCCAACGACCGGCAACGCGCCGAGTTAAAGATCAGTATCGGTGCGGTGCTGACCAGCATCGCCTTCTCGATCATTCACCTCGTCTTCGATCCTCTGCTGAATCCCGACGGCGTCGTGTATCTGCTGGCCGCGCAAGCCTGGCTCGATGACGGCTACGCAGCGGCCGCCGCGATTTCTCCGCTGCCGTTTTATTCGATTCTCATTGCATCCTGGCAAGCTGCCAGCGGACTCGCGCTGCTGACGAGTGCACATTGCGTCGATGCCGTGCTGATTGCCGCGTTGATCGTCGGTCTGCAGCGGCTAGTCAACGCGCTCGGTGGAGACGCGCGCGTTCAGATCATCGTGGTGGTGCTCGCATTGTTGTTGCCCGAGCTGAATGGCTACCGCAGCTTCCTGCTGCGCGACTTCGGCTACTGGGCACTCTCGACTTTCGCGTTGACGTCGCTTGTTCATTACGCGATGGCGCCGACGCTGCTGCGAGCCGGCGCGTTCGTCGTGATGTGCGGCCTCGCGACAGCCTTCCGATTCGAGGCAGTACCTCTATTGATGGTGATGCCCATGGCGTTACTGTTCGGTTCCCGCCGCTGGCGCGCGCTGGCAACGCTGTACATCCCTGCTTCGATTGTGTTCGCGGCGGCCGCCGTGACGGTTGTCGTGCGGCCGGAAACACCGCTCGCAATCTGGCTCGCGAATGGGCTGCGAATCGGATGGGCGCTGGCGGCTGAGATTCCCGATCGCATCCACGCGCAGGTCATCGGATTCGGCTCGCACATTCTCGATCCCGGATTTCACGACTATGCCGCGCTCGGCCTTGCGGGCGGGCTTGCGACAATGGTCGTCGTGCACATCGTCAACGCAGCATCGTTGCCGTTGGCGGCGATTGCCGCCATTGGTCTCACCAGGGGAACCTTGGGTCGCATTGACCGTCGCACGGCGCCAATCGTGTACGTCGCGTTCGGGGTCGGCGTGCTCGGGCTCGGCGCGATCCTCGCTGCGCGCGGCATCATCCAGACACGCTACGCGGTGTCGGCGGCCCTCATGATCCTGGTCATCGCAGCATTCGTGATCGAGGCTTGGGATGCACGCGCGAGCAGCCGTCGCGGACGCGCGCGTTGGGCGGCCGCGCTGCTCATCGCGTATCTGATCGGCGAAGCCGGGTTCGGATTGCTGAACTCCAAGCAACAGTACGTTGACGCGGCCAACTGGCTCGCCCGCAATACACCGAGTGACGCGCGCATCTTCAGCAACGACCTGCGCGTGGTGTATCTCGCCGGTCGGCCGGTCGACACGCGGCAAGCGAGCCGCCTCGATCCGTTCGAGGCCGGCGCGTACGACTTCTGGGTGCTGAACGCCGCGCGTGGGCAAGCCGGCACCGATGAGGTCGCGCGCGAACGCGGTCTAACGCGCGTCGCGCAATTCGAAAACAGGAAAGGTCATGCGTTGCTGATCTAC
>JANLUG010000685.1:0-1208 GCA_031363335.1 Gammaproteobacteria bacterium | reverse complement strand
GGTCAACTTTCGGTTGCACGACTGGTGCGTGTCGCGGCAGCGATACTGGGGTCCGCCGATTCCGATCATCTATTGCGGGACGCACGGCGCCGTACCCGTGCCGGAAGCGGATCTTCCGGTGATTCTGCCGCGCGTCGAAGATTTCAAACCCGACGACTCCGGCATCAGCCCGCTTGCGCGCGTGCGGGAGTGGTATGAGACGACCTGCCCGGTGTGCGCGGGTCCTGCTCGGCGAGAAACGGACGTCTCCGATACGTTCCTCGACAGCGCTTGGTATTTCCTGCGCTACCCCAGCAGCGATCGGCACGACGTCGCGTTCGATCCGGACATCACGCGCAAATGGTTGCCGGTGCACACCTATATCGGCGGCAACGAGCATGCGGTATTGCACCTCATGTACTCGCGCTTCGTCACGATGGCGCTGAAGGACCTCGGCTTGATCGACTTCGAGGAACCGTTCGTGAAATTTCGCGCGCACGGTTTGATCATCAACGAAGGCTCGAAGATGTCGAAGAGCCGCGGCAACGTCGTCGTGCCGGATGCGTTGATCGAGAAGTACGGCGCCGACACCGTTCGGCTTTACCTGATGTTCCTCGGCCCGTTCGAACAAGGCGGTGACTACCGCGATCAGGGCATCGTCGGTCCGCACGGATTCCTCGCGCGGCTGTGGCAGAGCGTATTGGAAGCGCAGGACGGCGCGCCGGATGCGGCGGTTGAGAAGAAGCTGCATCAGACGATCAGCCAGGTGACCGAGCAGATTCCGAATCTCGGCTACAACACCGCAATCGCCGCGTTGATGGAGTATCTCAACGTGGTGCGAAGCGGCGGACGTACCGCGCGGCGCGCCGAAGTGGAACCGTTAGTGGTTTTGCTTGCGCCGTTCGCGCCTCACATCGCGGAAGAGCTGTATCAGCGGCTCGGGCACAACGGCGGACTGTTCGACTCGGCACGCTGGCCGGCGTTCGATGCGGCGAAGGCTGCAGAGGATTCGGTCGAGATCGCCGTGCAGGTGAACGGCAAGCTGCGCGCGCGGCTCGTCGTCGGCGTCGACGCGAGCGAGGCTGAAGTGAAGTCGAAAGCGTTGCAGCTGGAGAATGTGGCTCGACACGTCGACGGCAAGACCGTGCGCAAACAGATCTACGTCGCAGGCAAGTTGCTGAACCTGGTGGTCGGATGAAGCGTTCGCTGGGTTCGGTGCTGGCGCTGTC
>JANLUG010000461.1:0-1248 GCA_031363335.1 Gammaproteobacteria bacterium | reverse complement strand
GAACGCGGCGTTGTGGTTGGCCAGCGACGAGTCGGGCTACACCAACGGCCATACGTTGACGACCGATGCGGGCACCACCACCGGTTCTACCGCCAACAATCCACCGTTCGACACCTACCGGCCGATGTACCGCGAAGCGGGCAAGAGCGGCCTCTGACGCGAAGACGGAAGTTGCCGTAGAGGGTTGGTGCATTCGACGAAACCGGCTACGCTGACGGTTTCGTGAACCGGCTTGGCGATCTCATTCGCCAGCAGGTCCGCATCCGTCACAGCTGGAGGCAGCATGTCCGAATTGATCAGACACATCGAACTCGATACGTGGCCGCAGCAGATCACCCGCGGTCACACCATTCCGGGTTACCGCTACACGTCCGCCGAGTTTTTCGAAAAAGAATGGGAGCACATGTGGACGAAGGTCTGGCTGTTGCTGGGCCGTGAATCGCAGTTGCCCAACCCCGGCGACTGGCAGATGGAAGAGGTCGGCCGGGAGTCGATCCTGATGGTTCGCCAGAAGGACGCCAGCATCAAAGCCTTCTACAACGTCTGTCAGCATCGTGGAAACCCGCTCGTCGATGCGCCCAAGGGCAGCACGAAGCGGTTCGTCTGCCGCTATCACAGCTGGGCTTACCTGCCGGACGGTTCGCTGAATTTCGCGCCCGACAAAGAGGACTTCCCCGACGGCGACCCTTGTAAACACGTGCGGCTACAGGAAGTCGCCTGCGAGACCTTCGCCGGGTTCGTGTGGGTGAACATGAACCCGGACTGCGTCAGCCTGAAACAATTCCTCGGCCCGATCTGGGATGCCTGGAGCGCGCTCGAGCTAGAGAATTGGAAGCGCACGATCGCGCGGTCGACCTGGGCGCCGTGCAACTGGAAGGTCGTGCTAGACAATTTCAACGAGTCCTACCACGTCCCCACCGTGCACATGGCGGCAACGCCCGATACGGACCGCAAGACAATCCGCAGCAACATCAACACCTACTACAAAGAAACGCGCTTCGATCTGTCGGACGAAGGCCACAACCGCATGGTCATGCAGGGCGGTTACGGCTCCGGGCAGACGGACAAGGAAGGCACCATCCTCGAACCGTTGGCGAGTTCGCTGCGCGAATGGGGGCTCGACCCGGACCACTTTAAAGGCCGACCGGAGGCCACGCGGGCGGCCCTGCAGCAGGCCAAGCGCAAACTCGGGCCGAGCCGCGGCTACACCCACTACGCCAACATTCCGGACGAACAACTCACCGACGC
>JANLUG010000460.1:0-8461 GCA_031363335.1 Gammaproteobacteria bacterium | reverse complement strand
TCTGCAGCTGAACGGCTATGGACTGTGGCGTCGCGGTCAGACACTCGGCAAGCAGGTGATGGGGGTGGCCATCGTGCCCGCAGCCGCAACGGTTGATGGTCAGTACGGTCGCACGCCGGCACCGCTGTGGAAGCTGATCTGTGTGCGCGCGTTGTTTTTCCCGCTGCTGTTCCTGGCGTTGGTGCCGTGGGTTGCAGCGCTGCCGATCGTCGATCAGCTTTTGATTTTGCGGAAGAACAGGCGCTGTCTGCACGATCTGGTCTGCGGAACCGTCGTCGTTAACGTCAGGAAAAACTCATGACAGTTCTGTTCATCGTCGTGCTCGTCGTGAACCTGCTGACCGAAGCGCTGGCGGCAACGACCTTGATCGGAGGCCCGGAGGGCATTGCCGCAGCCGGGAAGGGCGGCATGTGGTCGATGCACTACGGCTTTGCCGCGCTCGCCATCGCGAGCGCGTCGCTGTGGGTCTGGCCGTATCGAAACAACCTGAAGGCGGTGACGGCAGTGCTTGGGGTGTTGTGCACCTTTCATACCGGTCTGTTCATATCGTTGACGCTCGCGGGCGACCAGCAGGTGGGCCAGATCATTCACGCGGTGATGGCAGTGCTGTGCATAGTGCTGTTCACGCAGCGGGCGAAGTGGTGCGAATAGTCTCGCGGCTCTGATCGTCGATTCCGAAGCCCTGATCGCGGGTAGACTCTTGCTTCCGAGTATCGAGGGTTCCGTTGATGCCGTACGCCCATCGCTCCGACATTCACGACGCCGATACCCACATGATGGAACGGCCCGACTGGATCGCGGAATTCGCAGATCCCGATGTGCGGCCGCACCTTGCCCCGTTCGTTGGCGGTCGAGCCGAGCCGCTCGCGGTGATCGACGATGCGCTGAAACGATTCGCGGCGCGGCGCACTGATGCGACGCTCGCGGCCGCGGCCGCCGACGAGTTCATGTCGATGCGGTTCAAGGGTTGGCACGGACTTGGCGCGTTCGATGCCGCCGAGCGCGTCCGCGCAAACGATCTGCTGGGCTTTCAGGCTCAGCTCGTATTCCCGACCAGCGCGTTCAATCAGGTGATCGGGACCCACGATCGGCGCGTGCTGATTGGCGGCGTCCGGGCGCTTAATCGCGGGCTCGAGGCGTTCTGCGGCGCCGATGCGCGCATGTTCGGAACCGCCTATGTGCCGCTTGGTACCGGACCGGAGATGGCACGGACGATTCTCGAAGAAGTGATCACCGCGGGCTTTCGTGTGGTACTGATCGACACCGTTCCGCCGCGCGACGGCCTGTCGTTCACGCATCGGGATTACGACGGCGTGTGGGCACGCATCCAGGACAGCGGGCTCGCGGTCGCGCTGCACGTGGGCGCCAACGGCGGCTGGTTCAATCCGGTGCCTGCGCCGTTCTACGCCAACGGCCGCACTCTGCCGCCGCACGCAGAAGGCGACGCGCCGCGCGATGCGCTCGCCTACATGAGCATCCACCACGAGGCTCAGCTGTTCCTCGCGGCGATGATTTTCGACGGGGTACTCGAACGGTTTGCGCGTCTGCGCATCGGCGTAGTGGAAATGGGCGCTTCGTGGATCGTGTCGTGGATGAAGCACCTGGATCAGGCGTTCCGAGCGTTCCGCAGGCTGCAGGATCTGTCGCACGTCAAACTGCAACCGTCGGAGTACGTGCAGCGCCAGATCAAAGTGACGCCGTTCGCGGGAGAGGATATCGGCTGGCTGTTGGCGTCGGGCGCGGAGGATCTGCTGATGTTCGCATCGGACTACCCGCATCACGAAGGTACCGACGATCCGATCGGGCGTTTCGAGCGGACGATGAGCGGCATCGGCGAAGCGCAACGGAAGAAGTTCTACGCGCAGAATTTTCGGGCGTTCTTGTCGATGAGCTGAGGGGGCGCGATGGACATGGCCGTACCACACGAGTTCACGCCGGAAGCAATCGCCGCGGCTTCGGTCGATGCATTCGCGCCGTACAAGGCGTTTCACACATCGGGTGAACCCTACCGTTCGTTGATTCGCAACAACCCGTGGATGCGCGTGCCGGGGCCGACGGATGTACTCGAGTGGGGCAAGGGCTGGTACTACGACACCACGGTGGCGCGTAAGCACGCGCATTGGCGCGACGTTTCGCTCCCGCGTGCAACGAAGGACGCCGTACAGCTGCGGCGGGATTTCTACGAATGGGGCTACTGCCTGATCGAGGACGGCATTGACCCGCTGCAGTGTGCGCGCCTGCACGCACGCGTTGGCGACCAGGCCGCCGCCGAACGCGCGCTCGGCATCGCCCATCTCAGCTCCGCGCAGCAGCACGTGTGGGCGCTCGTCAACAAAGGCGCCGACTTCGTCCGCTGCATGACGCTTGAACCCGACGCGGTTCAGGCGGGACCGTTGATCGAGTTGCTGCTCGACGAAGCGCTCGGTGCCGGCTGGAACCATCTCAGTTTCATTTCCAACATCTCGTTTCCCGGATGCCATCCGCAAGGGTTGCACCAGGATCAGTCGCTCATCGCGCCTTACCACTTCTCGGGCGCGCCGGTGCTGGTCAACACCGTTTACATCCTGCAGGACGTGAACGAGATCAACGGCGGCACGCTGATCATTCCGGGTTCCCACAAGCTCCAACGAGATGACGATGGCGCGTTCGGAGCAGTGCCGCCCGCGGTCAACCTCGAAGCGAAAGCGGGCACGATCATGCTGATGGACGGCCGCGTATTGCATGGCGGGGCGGTCAATCGTTCGCAAATGCTGCGCTACATCATCACCAACTCGGTGGTGCGCCCCTGGATACGTCAGCAGGAGAGTTTCCTGTTGACGGTGCGCCCGGAGGTGCTGGCGTCAGCAAGCGCGAAGTTCCTGTGGCGCGCCGGGTTCCAGGCGACCGCGGGACGCAACATGGTCGAAGGCTACGGCTATTTCGGCAGCGGCGGGGTCGGTGATCCCAACGGATCGCTGGTGCACGTGCGGCAGGCGATGGACCACGGCGGCTATCGGCATGTCGGCGAGCTGTCGATGCGCGATATCGAGGAGATCGATGTCAGCCGGTTCACGCTGGCGCAGATCCAGCAGCACGAGACGGCGCGCTCGGAAAGCTATCGCGCGCGCCTGAAGGCGATCACGGCGCAGTGAGCGGTACTTCGCCGCAATCCTTCAAAGGTCCGATGCGGGTGTCGACATGGTTATTTCTGTAGAAGAGCACGAGTTTTTCAAGCGCTTCGGCTATTTGATCAAGCCTGGGCTTCTAGATACGCAGCGCGTCTCGACCGTCGCGCGCGAGGTGGACGACTACTCGCGCGTCGAACCCAAGTTCGATGGCCGCAACGTCTGGAAATACGACGCGCTGTGCGATCTGATCGTCGACGAGGCAACGTTGGCCATCGTCGACGATCTCACGGGCGGCGACGGTTTTACGTTCCACCATCTGCATGCGGCGCGCCATGACCCCGGTATGCCGTCCATCGGCTGGCATCACGACTACGAACAGATACCGCAGACCAACCGCGCCCATGTGCAGGTGCACGTGCTGCACTATCTCAATGGCCTCGACGGTACCGTCGGGGATTTGTTGCTGCTGCCGAAAAGCCATCGCGCGGTGATGCGCCGCGATGCGTTCTGGTTTCTCGGCACCGAGACGCTGCCCGGCATGGTGCTGATCGACGACATTCCGCCCGGCACGGTGATCTTTGCGCACTCGGCATTGATGCACGCGCGGCGCGCAAAACCGGGCGGTGCCGGGCGCACGCGCTATTTCATCGACATTGCTTTCATGCAGCGCGGTGTGCAATGGCCGTCCTATGGGCGTGAGGGCTGGCGCGAGGCGCTCGCACATCTGGCGCGTAAGGCGTATCGACCAAGTCGGCCGCATCTGTTCGACGCTTCGGCGTTTTTCGATATTGCCGACGCCGTGGCGCGCGTCAATGGATTGCAGGGAAGTCTGGCGATGCTGCTGCCGGAACGCGCCCAGAGCGAGCGGCCTGTGTCTGGGTACATCCCGATCGTGCAATAGGGCTGAGCGTGGGCCAGCGTTCGAGGAAATCGTGTTCGATCTCGAGGCGGCCGCGCAGTTCGCTGACATTTCACCGGACCAGGAATGCTCGAACAGCCGCCAGAAAATCGGCGAAGTTTTCGCGGCGGATGTTGTGACCGGCACCGGCGATCTGAATTGCGCTGATGTTCGGATTGATTGCTCGCGCCTCTTCGGCAACTTCGGGCGTGACGATCCCACCGCGGCCACGTTCGCCATATATCAACAACGTCGGCGCGGTGATGCGGGCAATCGAGTCCTGCCACGACGTGTGATAGTCGGGCATAGCTTCGGGATCGACCTGCGTCTTCGCGGCGGTCCAAGCCGGAAACTCATCCTCATGCCAGGCAGGTGACGATGCTTTACCCATCGCGGTGATCTCTGCCTCGGACAACGTCTGGAATTTTTCGACCTGTTGGCGGAACTTGCTTCGGCGAATCTGCGCGACCGACCGCTCGGCAAGCGGCAGAAAAGGTGGATCTTCCAGGATGACTTTCGAAGCGCGGTTTGCATTGGCGTTCGCGTACATTGCAGTAGCCCGAGCGCCAACCGAGTGCCCCATCACGACAGGCGACACCAGTCCCAACTGCTCGATCGCCTCGGCGATGTCCCGGGCCGGATCGTGAGGCTCGCTAACGGATATCCGTGAGCTGTTGCCGTGGCCGCGCGCATCGAGCATGACGACGTCGAACTCGGGCGCCAGCGCTTCAGCAACCCTGGCCCAGCACAAACCGTTGTCGGTGAGGCCGTGTGAAAGCACCAGCGCGGGTCCCGGGCCGCCGGTGCGGTGAAATGCAAGATGGCCACCCGACACGGCGACCGTTCCGGATTGCCATGAATTCACGCGTGCACGCTCGATTTCTCTACCGACGTTACCAGGCGTACGCCTCGGGCGCGGCGCCGCAGGCGGGGAAAATGGCGTCGATCTGTTTCAGTACCTCGTCGCTGAGCGAAATTTCCGGCACATGTAAAACCGACGTCAGCTGCTGCCTGTTGCCCGGTCCGATGATCGTTGCCGCGACACCGTTCTGATGCAGCAACCAGGCGAGCGCCACCGCACTCGGCGACTCCCCGAGCTGCACACACAGACTGTCGAATCGGAGTAACTGTTCGGTGCGTTGCGCAGCCGCGCTGCGGATCCCGTCCGACTGGCGCCGCCCGGCCTGCTCGTTGGATTTACCCGCAAGCAGGCCGCCCGCAAGCGGGCTCCACGGGATCACGCCGAGCCCGTATTCGCGGCAGGCGGGAAGCACTTCGAGTTCGGCGCGGCGCTCGATCAGGTTGTAGAGGCTCTGCTCGGACACGAGGCCCAGCTGGTGTCTTGCGCTCGCCTGCTCGTTCGCCTGGGCGATTTTCCATCCCGGAAAATTGCTGGAACCCAGATACGCGATCTTGCCCTGGCTGATCAGCAGTTCCATCGCCAGCCAGATCTCGTCCATCGGCGTACTGCGGTCGATGTGATGCATCTGGTAAAGATCGATGTGATCGACGCCGAGGCGCTTCAGGCTGGCATCGCAGGCCTGCCGGATGTGCCGCGCCGACAATCCTCGATCGTTGATGTCGTCGGACATCGGTTCATGAACCTTGGTGGCCAGAACGATGTTGTCGCGGCGCGTGGTGTCCTGCGCGAGCCATTTGCCAAGGAGGGTCTCGGTTGTTCCGACGCCGAGGCGACCGCCATATTGGTTCGCAGTATCGACGAAGTTGATGCCGCGCCCGACCGCTTCACTCAGGATCTCGAACGACTCGTGCTCCGAGGTGCGTGGCCCGAAGTTCATCGTGCCGAGACACAGTTCGCTCACTCTCAGTCCGCTGCGGCCGAGCTGCCGGTATTTCATCTGACGACCCCGTTAAGGTGCGCGCAACGTCGCGCCGGTGACCAGCGTCTCGCTGGAATCGGCGACACAGAAGCGGACGAGCTGCCGCGCGTGCGGCGACAGTTTTTTGAAATCGCGGTAGCTGATGCCCGGCACGATCGGTTCCCGGAACCACGGTGCATAAAACTCCAGGTTCGGGATCGCGCGGGTTGCCTGCGATACGTTGGGGGTGCCGCCGTGCCACGCGCGCACGTCGCGAATCATGGCGCCGCCGGCGGGCACCGGGCATACCGTGCTGAGCCTCATCCACTCAGGTTCGTCTTCGAGGCTCGGAATCGGCGTGCGGGATTTCTGCGTACCGGGAATCTGCCGGGTCGGTCCATTCAGCCGGGTGACGTCCTGCGGCAGGAAATTCACGCAGATGTACGGGCACGGCAGATCGCGGATCCTGACGTTACCGAGCGGGTCGTGAAATGCGCTGAACGGTGTGCGTTTGTCGTCGACCCAGTCCGACACATCGGAATGCAGCCGCTGATAGTCGACCGCGCCGGGCAGACAGAAGTCGCCGCTTGCAGCGCGTAGCGAGTAGTGCGGCGAGCCGAACAACCGGGTCAGCAGCGTCGTGATGGCGGGAATGTCGAGCAGCATCTGCCACTCGGGACGGTGCAGCTGGCTGCGGGTCAGACTGGAGCCGCCAAACGAGTAGCGGTGGGAGCCGCGATTTCCCGCATGGTCGTTGTCGAGTGCAACGATTTCACGGATCACTTCACTGCATCCCTGCGCGAGAAAATCCGTCTGCTCGGCGTTGAGAACGTCGCCAAACACTACGAAACCATCGCGGTGAAAGAGTTGGATTGCCCGGTCAACGTCCGATGCTTCGAGAATCTCGAGGCCCTTGATGCCGTTGTGCGCTTCGAGATACTGACGAAGTTTGCCTACTCTGGTGTCGTCCTTGGAGACTCCCCGCCAGCCGATGGTTGTTGCTGTATCGACCATGTGATGCGCTCCGCTCTGGTGAAGAGACGATAAATGTATCTGCTGCGGTTACAAGGATGAGCGCGCGTGCGAGTTCGTGCACCACCGGATAGCTCGCGTTCATCGGCTGCTCAACGCATCAGTTCATCGAGGCGGTTATGAAAGTGCTGCACGCGCAGTTCATCGTCATTCAGCCACACTGAGTCGAATCCCGCGGAGTTCATGCCGGCCTGCACGTGGCCGAGCAGTTCGATGTCCTGATCGATCGTGATCGTCATGGTTTTTTCGTGCCGCAGGATCGCCTGATGATCGAACACGTCGCGCAGCGGCCGGGTGTAACCGTCAGGCCGCTGACCGTTCGCGACCGAGACTGCGCGGCCCGGCCCGGCGATGTCGCGCGTGGCGTTCGACAGCGCGGGATCGGCGAACAGCAGGAAGCTCAGCTTGTCGAAATAGCAGCGCTGCGGATCGGTGGGGTGCGGGCGCGCGCGCATCAGCCACAGGTGTTCGGGCGTGAACGACAGGATCACGTTCGGAAACAGGTTGTACTGCCACACGTCCGATAACTGATCATCGGCGAACGGCGCGTAGTCGTAGCCGAGGCTGCGGCCGATGTCGCGCTTGCGCAGCTGTACGGCACGGCGCACGTCGAGCACGCGGCCTTTGAACGCCGCAGGGTCGAGATCGAGGCTCTTGAGCTGTGCTGCCTGAATCGGCGTCGGTTCGTCGGGAACCGGAAACCTCGGGTTCACGGTGGCGCCCTTCACGGCGAGACCGGTGTGGCCGTGGTCGAACAGGTGCACGGTGTCGTTGCAGCAATCGACCATCGACTTGTGCTGCGGATGCAGGAAGTCGACGTGATACAGCTCCGAGAAGTTGTCGATCACCGCCTTCCAGTTGCACTGATGCAGCACGGTCTGATCTTCGACCAGCGTCATCCGACAGAAACGATAAGGCGCGAGGTGCCCGATGACGGGGCCGAGGAAGTCACGCAGCGGCGGCGGATCGGCTTCGAGCGGGACGAACACGAAGCCGTCCCACACGTCGGTATGAACGCTGCGCAGCGAGCGCTCCGATGTCGGCACGCCGTGCGCGAAACGCTCCTGCTGCGGCACGATCCTGATGCGGCCGTCGGTGTCGTAGGTCCAGGCGTGATACGCACAGCGGAAGCTGTCGGCGTGGCCGCGCTCGACGTTCACCAGTCGGTTACCGCGGTGCTGGCAGACATTGTAGAAGCTCGCAATCGCGCCGCTGCGCGTGCGCACCACGAGAATCTGCTCGGCGCCGATGTCGAACACGAAGAAGTCGCCGGAGCGCTGCAGATCGCTTTCGAGGCCGGCCAGCAGCCAACCGCGCGTCCACACCCGCTGCCACTCGCCGGCCATGAACTCATGGCACAAATAGCGATCCTTCGAGAAATTCGTGATCGCGGCCGGGCGATCGGTGTAATTGACGACGGCGATGGTCACGTTCGTTGCCTCCTCGGCAACACGCCGGTTTTACCCGCTTCGCGGTACATCGGCCGGTAGGTGTCGAACGGTGGATTGTTGGCGGTAGAACCGGTGGTGGTGCCCGCATCGGTCGTCAACGTATGGCCGTTGGTGTAGCCCGACTCGTCGCTGGCCAACCACAACGCCGCGTTC
>JANLUG010000447.1:0-7027 GCA_031363335.1 Gammaproteobacteria bacterium | reverse complement strand
GATCAGGTGCGGATTCTCGATCTGCGGATTGGCGCGCCACAGTTCCGGCCACTGCCACGGCTTCTGCAGGAAGCGACCGCTGATGTCCCAAAGGGTGTCGCCCTTCTGGACGATATAGGAATCCGGGTGGTCCGCCCTCAGATAGGGTTCCAAGTTGCCGGTGGACTGTGCCTGTGCCCAAGCAGCCATTGCGAGCAACGCCGCACCTAGCAAAACAGGGACGGATTTCCACATGTTTTGAATCCTTTTATGATACGCGGGCAGTGCGGTGGGCACGGCTGATCCACAAGCAGAAAATCATTAGCGTTCTGAATCTTAGCAGCACAAATTGCACCAATACTAGAGATACATCACACCGTCATGGCACTGCTAAATATCCTCGAGTATCCCGACCCGCGACTACGTACAACGGCCGCTCTTGTTGAACGCGTGGACGACGGCATTCGGCGTCTGATCGATGACATGCTCGAAACAATGTATGCGGCGCCGGGTGTCGGATTGGCGGCCAGTCAGGTGAATGTGCACAAGCGCATCATCGTCGTCGACGTCTCCGACAAACGTGACACGCCCTACGCTTTCATCAATCCGAAGATCGACCTTCTGCAAGGAGAGCAGGAGACGCAGGAGGGCTGCCTGTCGGTGCCCGGCTTCTACGAACTGGTCAAGCGCGCGGACCGGATTCGGGTGCGTGCGCTCGATCGAGACGGCGAGCCATTCGCGCTCGTTACCGACGGCATGCTCGCAGTCTGCATACAGCACGAGTGCGACCACCTCGAAGGCAAGTTGTTCGTCGATTACCTGTCCGGCCTGAAGCGACAGCGCATCCGCAAAAAGCTGCAGAAGCAACATCGCATCGGCGCCTGACGAGGTGGCGCCGTCACCCGCGCCCCGACTGCGACTCGGCTTTGCCGGTACGCCCGAATTTGCCGGCGTCATTCTGGAAGCGCTGATCGAGCACCACGACGTTGCCGTCGTTTACTGCCAACCGCCGCGGCCGACGGGTCGCGGCCGCAAGATAACGCCGTCGGTCGCAGAGGCCTTGGCGCGCGCGCGCGGCCTCGAGGTCCGAACCCCGAAATCGCTTCGCGGTGAGGCGGCTGCGCTCACCGTCGATCGCCTCGACGCGATGATCGTGGCCGCCTACGGTCTGATCCTGCCGGCCTCCGTCCTTCACGCACCGCGTTACGGTTGCATCAACGTGCACGCGTCGCTGCTGCCGCGTTGGCGGGGCGCGGCACCGATCGAACGCGCAATGATGGCGGGCGACCAAACCACGGGGGTCTCGATCATGCAGATGGACGAAGGGCTCGATACCGGCGCCGTGCTGGACTGCCAGGAATGTTCGATTGAGCCTGACGAAACCGGCGACTCTCTGCGCGAGCGCCTGGCAAATGTGGGTGCTCGAGCGCTGTTGGGCTGCCTCGATCGATTGGCGGAGCTGGTTGGGAAACCGCAACCCGTCGAAGGCGTAACTTACGCCGCCAAGCTGACTCCCGCCGACTCGGAGATCCGTTGGAGCGATACCGCCACCGAGTTGGCCAACAGGATCCGAGCGCTCAACTCGCGACAGCCGGCATTCAGTTTCTGCAACGGCGAACGCATTCGACTGCTCTTTGCCGAACCTATTGCCGAGGCTTCCGCCTCACCGCTCGGCACCGTCGTTGCGATAGACCGTCGCGGCCTGATCGTGTCTTGCGGCACGGGTCAGTTGCGAGTGACGCGGGTGGCGCTGACGCGAGGAAAGGGAAAGCCGATGGATATCGCATCCTTGGTAAACGGTTATGCGGAGCTGATCCGACCGGGGCAAGTGCTTGCCACATCACCCTAACTCTCGCGGTTACGCGGCGCAGCTGTTGAACCAGGTTGCATACGGCGGCCGGTCCCTCGATCGCGTTCTCGGCGAGGCATCGCCGCAGGAGCGCGATCGCGCGTTGATTCACGAACTGACCATCGGCGCGACGCGGCACTTCTATTCGCTATCCCAGGAGATCAGCTCGCGGCTCACCACGCCGCTGAAACCGCGCGACTCGATCGTCTTCTGTCTGCTGATCATCGGCGCGTATCAGCTTCGCCACACCCGCATACCGAACTACGCCGCGGTGAATGAGACCGTCGCCGCGGCTCAACAGATCGGGCGTCCGTGGGCGCGCGGCTTGCTCAATCAAATCCTGCGGCGCGTCGTTTCAGAACCCGCCCCGTCAGCGAGCGGCGAGGAAGTGACGTTCGATCATCCGCAGTGGTTGATCGATCTCATCCGCCAGGATTATCCCGACTGGTGGGCTGACATTCTTGGCGCGAGCATGACGCGCGCACCGCTGTCGCTTCGGGTCAATCTTGCGCGTGGGACCCGGGCGGCTTTCCTGGACACGCTATCGCTGGGCGGTGTAAGCGCCCACTCAGGTCCGACTGACGAATGCGTCATCCTCGCTTCACCGATGCCCACCGCCGGACTCCCCGGGCTCGCGGCCGGGCTCGCGAGCGTTCAGGACGCGGGCGCCATGCGCGCCGCACACCTGCTCCAACCCGTTGCGGGTGAGCGAATTCTCGACGCGTGCGCCGCGCCGGG
This sequence comes from Gammaproteobacteria bacterium, assembly GCA_031363335.1. GTDB lineage: Bacteria > Pseudomonadota > Gammaproteobacteria > Pseudomonadales > Azotimanducaceae > DATJGR01. The sequence goes on along the minus strand of JANLUG010000447.1, from coordinate 4,461 downwards.
CGGCAAGGCAATGCACCTACTCGAGCGCGCCGCTGGCATTCGACTCACCGCGATCGACATCGACGCCGACCGATGCGAACTCGTGCGAAACGAATGTCGTCGGCTCGGCTTGGACGCAACCGTGGCGGTCGGCGATGCGACTGAACTGCGGTGGTGGGACGGACATCCGTACTCGGCGGTACTGCTCGATGCCCCCTGCAGCGGTACCGGTACATTGCGACGGCACCCCGATATCAAACTTCTGAAGCGTGAGTCCGACATCCTTCAGTACCAGCAGATCCAACTCCAACTTCTGCAGAATCTCTGGCACGTCGTCGACGCCGGCGGGCGCGTCCTCTATTGCACCTGCTCGATCCTGTCTCAAGAGAATGACCAGGTGATCGAACGATTCCTCGAACGAACTCCGAATGCGACCGTGCAACGCGTTGACGCAGACTGGGGCGCGGCGACGCGCCACGGTAGGCAGATCATTCCCGAGCCGGATGGCGCGGACGGTTTCTACTTCGCCCTGTTGAGGAAGCGGGCTACTCAGTAGATCTTGTCGCTTGGACGTTCTGCGCGCTTGAAGCGCTTGTACTCCCACTGATACTGCGCCGGATCCGTTTTGACCAACCGCTCGATCGCCGCGCTCATCGCTGCCAAAGACTCCCGCGAGTCCGCGCGACCTTCCATCTCGGGGAGCGCTTCGAAGCCCAACGAAAATCCGGCGGCGCCCGGCAACCTACGCGCATGTCCCATCACCAATCGAGGCCTGAGCTTCAGCTCGAGCCGATGAGCAAGCGTCATCGTCAGAGCCGGGTGGCCAAAGAACGGAACGTACTCACCCGACGCCTGGTGCGGGACCTGGTCGGGCAACAGTCCAACGACGCGCGCGCTCCGCAATGCGGCGTACACCGATCGAATGCCGCTCGCGGTCGCCGGCACCAGCGCGCTTCCGGTTCGAGTCCGCCCCTCGCGGATGATCGCGTCGAGGCTGGAAATTCGCGGCGGATCGTAAAGCGCGGTGATCCCGTATCGGGCACCCAGGAAGAGATTCAGGATCTCCCAGTTTCCAAAGTGCGGCACCAGCACTAGCACCCCCTTGCCGGAGCCGAGCGCGTCGTCGATGACCTCGACGCCTTGGGCTTCGACGATGAGATCTTTCCATCGATCATCGTGGCTCCAGATCATTCCGATCTCCGCCGCAAAGCGCCCGGTGTGTTGCAAGCTGGCCCGCACCAAACGGCTCAGGTCGTCCGCGGGAAGTTGCGGAAAACACACCTTGATGTTCGTGTAGGTAGTTCGCTTCAGCCGACCTCCGGCTAGAAAGACGAAATCGCCAACGAGTTTGCCGAGGCGCTGGGTTGCTGCGAACGACAGCCAGCCCAAGAGTATGAGCAGTCGCTTCAACGCATATCCGGCCAATTGATCATGCAACGCTCCGCATCCTCCTGAGTCGGCGCCGCCGGTCGTTACTCGAGCTTTTGACCATGTCCGCGATTTACCTCAAGATTGTTCGGCATCTTACTCACGAACATTCCATGTCGCTCGTGCTGCTCGACCGGGACGGAGTCATAAACGAGGACTCCCCGACATACATCAAACGCGCCGCCGAATGGCGGCCAATCGAGGGCAGCCTCGACGCAATCGCGCGCCTCAATCGAGCCGGCAGCACGGTTGCGATATGCAGCAACCAAGCCGGCGTCGCGCGCGGCATCCTGTCGATCGAAAATCTCAGCGAGATTCACGAAGAGATGCGCGCCAGGTTGGCAGAGGCGGGCGGGCACATCGACGGCATCTTTTGCTGCACGCACTCGCCCGACGAACGCTGTGAGTGTCGGAAACCTGCGCCGGGGCTCTTGAGACGCGCTATGGCCGAATTGAATCACACCCCCGACACCACGACGTTCGTCGGCGACTCGCTGCGCGACATGCAAGCCGCTTTCGCGGCGCATTGTGTTCCAGTGCTCGTGCGCACCGGCAACGGTGCGGATGCTGAGCCCGGCGCGCGCGCTATCGGCGTGAATAGGATCTTCGATGACCTCGCGACCGCAACCGATTGGCTTCTAGATCGATGAGAGTCGGTGCCGTCGCAAACATCCGAGCCGTGGCGTTCTACCTTGGCTACATCGTAGTCACGATTCTGTGGGGATCGCTTTCTGTATTGGTCGCATGGATTTTTCCGTACCGGTTCCGGTTTCATTTCGTCATCGGATGCTGGACGCGCATGGTGCTGTTCTGGCTAAGGCTGTGTTGCGGCATTCGTGTTGAAGTAACCGGCCGCGAGAACATTCCGCAAGAGCCATGCATCGTTTTCGTCAAACACGAAAGCACTTGGGAAACACTGTTCATTCAAACTCTGTTCGCGCCGCAAGCGACGATCGTAAAGAGAGAGCTGCTGCATATTCCGTTCTTCGGCTGGGCATTTCGGCTGCTGCGCCCGATCGCGATCGACCGCGCCGATCCGCGCGGTGCTTTGCGAACGTTGATCAACGAAGGTAAGTCGCGCCTGGACCAAGGGATCTGGGTGGTGCTGTTCCCCGAAGGGACGCGAGTACCGCTCGGCGAGTCGCGCAACTTTCAGATCGGCGGTGCTGCGCTTGCCGAGTCGAGCGCCCGTCCTGTACTCGTAGTCGCGCACAACGCCGGCCAATTCTGGCCGGCTCATCAGCTCGGCAAGCAAGCCGGCACCATCGTTGTGAAGGTATGCGAACCGATTGATACTTCTGGGATCAAGCGTAAAGAAATCAACGTATTGGCGGAGTCCACGATGGCCTCCGCCATGAACACCCTCGGACGCTCATCTCAGATGTCGAGGTTGGCAACCGACAACGCATTGGAGACGATGAAGTCGCGTCTGGGCTCGACCTGATCACCCATGAGCGTGGTGAACATCCGATCCGCGGCGACCGCGTCGTCCACCGTCACTCGGAGCATTCGTCGCACCGTCGGGTCCATCGTGGTCTCCCAGAGTTGCTCCGGGTTCATCTCACCGAGACCTTTGTAGCGCTGAATGTCCACGCCTTTCCGCGCTTGCTCCATTAGCCATTCGAGCGCGTCACCAAATCGCTCAACTGCGATGCGTTTGTCTCCGCGCCGGACGTACGCCCCCTCGCCAACGAGTTCGTAAAGGCGCTCGCACAGGCTCGCAATTCCGCGGTAGTCCGCCGAAAGGAAAAAGTCCTGACCAAAGGTGACGCGCTGTTCCACTCCGCGCGATTTGATCACCACTGTCGGCAAGTGCACCTGGTGCTCCGGATCGAACGTCACATTGACGCTGATATCGTGTCCTGCGCTTGCTAAAAACCGACCGTTCAGCGCATTCACCCAGTTCGATACCACGGATTCGTCGCGCAGTTGATCGGGGAGCAGCGGCGGACCGTCGAGCAGGAGTCGCGTCAGGAACAGCGGATAAATCCTCGTCAGCGCCTCGAGACGCGCGAGGACTATTCGGTAGTTGCGAGCAAGCGACTCGAGCGCCTCGCCCTTCAACGGTGGCGCCTCTGAGTTCACGAACAACTCGGCATCGTCCAGCGCGAGTTGTAGGAAATGTTCGCTCAGCTCTTCGTCGTCCTTGACGTATCGTTCTTGTTTACCCTTCTTCACCTTGTAGAGCGGCGGTTGCGCAATGTAGATGTGACTTCTCTCGATGAGCTCCGGCATCTGACGGAAGAAGAACGTCAGCAGCAGCGTTCGGATGTGAGAACCGTCGACGTCGGCGTCGGTCATGATGATCACGCGGTGGTACCGCAGCTTCGAGACATCAAATTCGCTACGGCCGATTCCGCACCCGAGCGCGGTGACCAGCGTGCCCACCTCCTGCGACGAAAGCATCTTGTCGAAGCGGGCCTTTTCGACATTCAGGATTTTCCCACGCAACGGCAGGATCGCCTGGGTCCGACGATCGCGACCTTGCTTGGCAGAGCCGCCGGCAGAGTCGCCTTCCACGAGATAGAGTTCCGATAGCGCAGGATCCTTCTCCTGACAATCCGCGAGCTTTCCGGGCAAACCTGCGATATCGAGCGCGCCCTTTCGTCGCGTCATCTCTCTCGCTTTACGCGCCGCTTCGCGCGCGCGCGCGGCATCGATCATCTTCGTTACTACGTTGCGCGCATCCTGCGGATGCTCGTCGAGGTACTCGGTAAAGAACTTGGTCAACTCCTGCTCGACCGCCGGCTTCACCTCGCTCGAGACGAGCTTGTCTTTCGTCTGCGACGAGAACTTCGGATCGTGCACCTTGACCGAGACGACTGCGGTCAACCCTTCGCGCGCGTCGTCGCCCGTGGTCGCCACGTTGAGCTTCTTCGCAAGACCCTCGCGCTCGATGTACTGGTTCAACGTGCGCGTCAGTCCGGAGCGGAATCCCGCAAGGTGCGTACCGCCATCTCCTTGAGGAATGTTGTTGGTGTACGCGAACACCTGTTCCTGAAATCCATCGTTCCATTGCATCGCGATCTCGACGCCGATGCGGTCGTCGCGCTC
>JANLUG010000445.1:0-1260 GCA_031363335.1 Gammaproteobacteria bacterium | reverse complement strand
CAACGCGGGCCCCACGTCGTGCGGCGGCGCGTACGGCGTCGAGCACAGCGTCGCTGATCGGCATCATCGCATTCTCGATGCCTGGCACGATCAGCGTGTCGGCGCGGCGGATGTGGCTGAGATCCCACGGCACGTGCAGATCGAACAAGCCGGCTTTGACGACGCTCGCCTCGCCGCAGACTCGGACCTGGTACGCGTTGCGACCCGCGACCTGCACGCGCGAGAAACCGTCGCACGCGAGTGTCAGATCGAATGCGACCACGCCGTGAAGCGCCAGAACGGAGACAACATGCATGGCGGGATCTTGCTTCATCAATCTTTTCACGCCAGTAAGAATACGCCATATGCTTCCAAAGCTGAGAGACGTGGTGGCTGGAAATATACGAAGCATGTCTTATTAGCCACTTGTATGGATGCTGCCGTAGCGGCACTTTGCCTTACCGATCCACTTCGTTCGGAGCACCGCGATGACAAACAACCTCCAATGGCCGTCCACCGATCGGGCAGAGGCGCCGCTGCAAGTGGCGATGCTGCTGTATCCCGGCCTCACGCTGCTCGATCTGGTCGGGCCGGAAGCGACGTTGTTGATGCACTCGAAAATCCACCTCGTGTGGAAGACGCGCGACGCAGTGACCACGGATACCGGCATCCGCATCGAACCGAATACGACGTTCGCGGATTGCCCGCGGCAACTCGACATCCTGTTCGTGCCGGGCGGTTTCGGCACGGCCGCCGTCATGCAGGATGCGGAAGCGCTCGCGTTCCTGCGCGATCGCGGTGCCACGGCGCGCTACATCACGTCGGTCTGCTCCGGATCGCTGATCCTCGCGGCGGCCGGTCTGTTGCAGGGCTACAAGGCGACGTCGCACTGGTCGGCGCTCGACACGCTCGCGGCGCTCGGCGTGGAGGTGGTCAAAGCGCGCGTGGTGACCGACCGCAATCGCGTCTCCGGTGGCGGCGTCACCGCCGGCATCGACTTCGGCTTGACGCTGCTCGCGAAACTACGCGGCGAGCAGGCGGCGAAGCTGTCGCAGCTCGCGCTCGAATACGACCCGGCGCCGCCGTTCGATGCCGGTTCTCCCGAAGCCGCAGGGCCGGAGATCACCGCGCAGGCACTCGCCTTCGTCGGAACCGCAATGGCGCAGATGAGCGCGAACGCCGATGTCCGCGCCGTTGCGGTTTGATCGCCGCGTGCGTGTGCAGATGGATCCGGAACGGGCGTGGCTGCGGCGGTTGCGCGTCGCGTCGTTCGTGGAAGGC
>JANLUG010000444.1:0-6870 GCA_031363335.1 Gammaproteobacteria bacterium | reverse complement strand
CAACGCGGGCCCCACGTCGTGCGGCGGCGCGTACGGCGTCGAGCACAGCGTCGCTGATCGGCATCATCGCATTCTCGATGCCTGGCACGATCAGCGTGTCGGCGCGGCGGATGTGGCTGAGATCCCACGGCACGTGCAGATGGACGGTTTGATCGCCGCGTGCGTGTGCAGACGGATCCGGAACGGACGTGGCTGCGGCGGTTGCGCGTCGCGTCGTTCGTGGAAGGCAGCACGCTCGTGGCGCTCGTGTGTGTAGCGGTGCCGTTGAAGCATGCCTTTGGCATTCCGGCCGCGACCGCAATCGTGGGTCCGATCCACGGCCTCGCGTTCATGGTCTACGTCTGGTTTGCGATCAACGTGCTGAGCGGCGGCGACTGGAGCAGAGCGCAAGGCGTGCGTTTGATCGGCGCGGCGTTGGTGCCGTTCGGAGCATTCTTCAATGTGCGGTTGTTGAAGGCTAAGGAAGCGGTGCTCGCGGCGTGATGTACCTGTGGATCAAAGCATTCCACATCGTGGCGGCGGTGGCGCTGATTGTCGTGTTGGTGGTGATCAAACCGTTCTGAGATTGCGAGTGGCTAGGTCCGCCAGGGCTCGACCAGAATCTTCGCGTGCTGTTCGGGATCGCGAAGCGCCTCGAATGCGCCCGCAACCTCATCGAGCCCGACCCGACCCGTGATGAGCGGAGCCACGTCGAACGACCCGTCCGCGATGCGTCGCAGCGATTCGTTGAATTCGTCCATCGAATAGCCGAGCACGTATTGCACCGACAAGTCCTTGTTGATCGCGATCAACGGTCGGCTGTGATCCATCTCCAGACACACACCGACCACGACAATGCGTGCGTTGCGCGGCGCTGCCAGGAAGACCTGATCGATCATCCCGGGCACGCCGATGCATTCGAAGATCACGACGTTTTCGGCACGGCGCAATTCGGCGTGTCGATACGGCGATTCGACGCGTGGGTCGACCACTGCATCCGCACCCTGGCCGAGCGCGCGGCAGCGACGGCGCGGCGAATAGTCGGCCGCAAACACCGGCGCGAGGCCGCGTTGTTTCAATGCGGTGATCACAGCCAGTCCCACAGGGCCGCAACCGAGCACCAGGACGGCGTCGTTGGCGCGCAGCCGCGCCTTGTTGACGGCGTGCAATCCCACCGCCATCGGTTCGGTGAGCGCCGCGTGCGTATCCGGCGTTCCCGCGGGAACGCGCTGCAGCAGAGAACGCGACAGCACCATATATTGCGCGAAGCCGCCGGGGGTCTCCGCTGAATAGCCGACCGCCAGTGGGCTTTGCCGAGCGAGCATCGGCACTGAGCAGACGAGCGTGCCAACGGGCAAGTCATGGGGCGTGTTCGGACCGTAGTCGATGATCTCTGCCGAGAATTCGTGCCCCAGTACCACCGGATCGAAAGTTGTCAGCTTGAAGGCGCCGCCGGCCTCGCGGCTTGTGTTGACGAACGCTTCGGTGTGGCGCGCCGCGTGCAGGTCGGATCCGCAGATGCCGCACGCGTGGGTTTTGACGAGCACTTCGCCGGCGAGCGGGATCGGGTCGGGAAGCGTGTCGACCCAGATCGAGCCGCGTTCCATGAGAGCTGCGCGCATGGTCCTTCTCCAAAATGGCGAAAACGCGTTATCCGCTACTGTGACACTTTCGGGCGAGCGTTCGTATATCGAGACGCGGTGCTGCGGCGAAAGCTGAGAGTCGATATCGAAGTTCACAGCATTAAGGCGAGTTGATCGACAGGACATGCTCTGAGAGATCTATCGGCGACCTTTCTTCCCCTTGGGCCGCATCGCCGCAGCTACGGCTTCCTGCGCCCATGCCGTCAACGCATCGCGATCTTCGAGCACTTCCTCCGGCACCTCGTAGTAGCGATGCACCAGACGGACTCCCTTGGCGGTTCCGTACTGAAACGGTTTTGATCCTTGCTCGACATACCGCGCCCGAGTCGCGTCGTCCACCACGAGGTACAGCGTATTGCTCATGCACATCGCGAATTGCACGTCGCCGAGCTTGAAGCTCACGCCGCCGAAAAAACGTCCGTGGCTGACCTCGCCGAGATCCGCGAGTTGTCCGTGCACGAACTCCGCAAATTCGTTTGCCACCGGTTACGCCTGCGTCAGCGCGCTTGCGACGGCGGCGGCGACTGCGAGCGTGTGCCGGTCGCTCATCGCGGTGCCGCACACCGAAAGTCCCACCGGTGCCGTGCCCTGTGCATGACACGGTAGCGATGCCGCACAGCCGTCGAGGAAATTGATCAAGCCGACGTTGCGCAGGATGCGACCGTTCCAGCGGAAGTAGTCATCGTCGTTGCTGGTGGCTTCCGCGATGGTCGGTGCAACGCACGGGGCAGTCGGCATCAGGATCGCGTCGTAGGGTGCGGCCGCGGCTTCGACTTCCCGGATGAACACGCTGCGCAATCGCCCGAGCTCTACGTAGTCCGCGCCGCTAAGTTCGTTGCCGAGCGCAATGCGCTTTCCAACACGCGGATCGTATTCGTTCAAACGCGCGAAACGCGGCTTGTGGATCGAGTGGGATTCTGCGCCCGCGAATCCGCCGGCGCGGAAATACTCCGCTTGCCGATCGAACATCGGCATCGGCACTTCGATGATCGAGGCGCCGGCTTGTACCAGCATCGCGAGTGCATCGTCGAACGCCTTCGCGACGTTTGCGTCCAGATCGTTCAACACGCCGGAGAGCGGCACCATCAGCCGCAGACCGCGGCACGATAGCGTCGTCAGCGCCGATGCTGCTTCCCCGGCAAGCACGGCGTCGAACATCGCGCAGCTCGCAACCGAGTCGCTCAAGGGTCCGACGGAATCGAGCGTGTACGACAACGGAAATGCGCCGTCGCGTGGCACGCGCCGAGCCGTCGGCTTGAATCCGGTGATACCACACAAGGCCGCGGGCACACGGACCGAGCCGCGCGTGTCGCTGCCGAGCGACATCGCGCACATGCCGTCGGCCACCGCAACGGCGGCACCCGACGACGATCCGCCCGGAATCCGCCCCACGCTACGATCGAATGGATTTTTCGGCGTGCCGTAATGCGGATTCGCGCCGATCACACCGAACGCGAATTCGACCATGTTGGTGCGGCCGACGATGATCGCGCCGGCGGCACGCAACCGCGCCACTGCCGCGGCGTCCTGTCGCGCGGGCGGTGCGTCGGCCAGGATCTTCGAACCCGCACGCGTGATATCGCCGCCGACGTCGAATAGATCCTTGATCGAAACCGGCAGACCTTCGATCGGTGAGCGCACGACCCCGGCGCGGCGCAATCGATCGGAGTGATCCGCTTCGGCCCGTGCGGTATCGGCGTATACCTTGATGAATGTCCGCGCCCCTTCGCCGGCTGGGTCGGCGATGCGAACGAGCGCACGCTCGAGCAGTTCGCGGCTGCTGGCGCGTCCGCTTGCGAGGGCGTCGATGTCGGCGGCCGTGGTCACGGTGTCAGCCGGTATTGCGCAGGCCGCTGGAGATGCCCGCCATCGTTACCTTCAACGCGCGCGCGGTCGCGTCGTCGGGCGCATTGCGATAGCGCGCGAGCAGTTCCGCTTGCAGTAGGTGCAACGGATCGAGATACGTGTTGCGAACCGAAAGTGATGCGCGCAGCGCCGGGTCGTTCTGCAGCAACTGTTTTTCGCCGTGCAGCTTCAGCAACGCGGCGGCGAGCACGTCCGCGCGTTCGCCAAGGCGCGCTACCGCTTTCTGCTGAGGGGCGCTGGTCAGACGCCGTGCGTAGTACTGCGCGAGATCCGGGTCGGTTTTCGCGAGCACCATCTCGAGCATGTCGAGTTGCATGCGAAAGAACGGCCATCGCGCCATGTCGTCCATCACCGGATCGGCGGCGCGATGGCTGGATTCGTTGAGCGCGACGTCGGTGCCGAGCCACGCCGGCAGCATCAAACGCACTTGCGTCCAGGCGAACACCCACGGAATGGCGCGCAGGCTGCTGATGTCTTGGGTGTCGCGGCGTCGCGACGGGCGGCTGCCGAGCGCGAGAATGCCGAGTTCGCGTTCTGGTGTGAGCGCTCTGAACAGCGGCACGAAATCGGCGTCTTCACGAACGACGCCGCGATAGGCGGCGAGCGCCAGCGCGGCGAGTTCGCCGATGCGCGTGCGCCATTCCGCGCTCGGGACCGGCGGCGGATGCAGCGTCGCTTCGAGCACGGCAGTTACGTAGCGCGTCAGCGTTTCGGCGGCGAGCCCCGGATTGCCGAGCTTGAAGCGGATCACTTCGCCTTGTTCGGTCACGCGCAGGCTGCTCTGCACCGAGCCCGGCGGTTGCGACAGGATGGCCTGATGCGCCGGACCGCCGCCGCGGCCGACCGCGCCGCCGCGACCGTGGAACAACCGCAACCGGATACCGTGACGCTGCGCGACTTCGACGAGTTGTTCCTGTGCGCGGTACTGCGCCCACGCTGCGGCCAGTTGTCCTGCATCCTTCGCAGAGTCCGAGTAGCCGATCATCACGTGTTGTTCGACGCCGGCGTAGCGGCGGTACCACGGGATGTTCAACAGCGCGTCGATCGTTTTCGCGGCGCCGTCGAGGTCGGCGAGCGTTTCGAACAGCGGCACGACCGGCAGCGCGCGCTCCACGCCGACGGATCGCAACAGCAGAATCACCGCCAGCACGTCGCTCGGCGACGTCGCCATGGAGATCACATACTGCGCCACGCCGTCGCCAACCGGCGACGCGATCACTGCGCACGTATCGAGCGCCTCACGGCTATCGTTAGATGCGGGCCAGCTTGCGGGAAACAGCGGCCTGCGACCGACGAGTTCGGCGAGCAGAAATTCCTGCCGCTGCTGCTCGGACCACTCCGAGTAGCTGCGGCCGTCGCGCAGGATGCCGAGGTATTGCGTGATCTCGTCGAGTACGAGGGTATGTCGATCGGAACTCTGTCTGACGTCGAGCCTGACCAGCGTAGTGCCGAAAGCGGCAACGCGACGCAGCGTATCGAGCAACGGACCGTCCGCGATCAGTCCCATGCCACAGTCGTGTAGCGAGCGATGGCACAGCGCCAGCGGCTCGTGCAGCTCGGCGACGTCGAAGTAGATGCGCGTCCGATCAGACGGCGGTGGATTGGTACCTTCAGCCCAATCGCGCGTGCGCCGCAGCCGCTCGCGGACCTCCTTCAGTACGGCGCGATAGGGTTCGCGCGAACCCTGGACACGTTCCATCAGCGCGGCGTTGGCGTGCGTCATCGACAGCGAACCCTGCAGTGCATCGACATCGCGCAGATATAGATCGGCGGCCATCCAGCGGGCGAGCATCAGCACTTCGCGCGTTACGGTCGCTGTAACGTTCGGATTGCCGTCGCGGTCGCCGCCCATCCACGTTGCGAAACGAATCGGCGTGGCGGACGGACTCAGCGCGGGCCGGCCCGATTGGGCGAGGCTCGCGTCGAACTGACGCAGGAACCGCGGCAACGCCTCCCACAACGATTGTTCGATGACCGCGAAGCCCCATTTTGCTTCGTCCTGCGGGGTCGGTCGTTCGTGGCGCACTTCGTCGCTGTGCCACGCCTCGGCGATCAGCCGTTCGAGCGCGCTGACATCGCGTGTTTGCTGCGCCAGCGCGCGTCCGATTGCGTCATATTTCTGTACCAGCGTGCGCCTGAGAACTTCCGTTGGGTGGGCAGTGAGTACGAGTTCGATCTGCAGTGCGCCGATGGCGGCATCGAGTCCGTCAGCGTCGGGAAATTCGACGGTAAGTGCTGCCTGGTCCGCTGCCTGATGCTGCTGCTCGGCGATGTTCGCGAGATTCAGAAACTGATTGAACGCGCGCGCGACGTCGCAGATTGCGTCCGCCGGAATCGATTCGAGCAATGCGCTCAATTCGTCCCACTCCGCGCCGCCGCCGGAACGCGCCGCCTTGGCCAGCGCGCGGATGCGTTCGATGCGATCGACAAAGGCCGTGCCGCGGTCTGCAGCGATCACCCGACCGAGGATTTCACCGAGCAACCGGACATCGTCGCGCAGTGCCTTATCGAGATGTCGCGGGGAATCGGGGTGCCACGCTGCGGCCGGCATATTTTTTGCGCCTGACGGGCACGATGGCCTGTTACGGGTTCGAAGTCTGAGGCGATAATGCCCGGCATGTCGATCCTGTACCAGGTCCGCCGCACCGGTCGGCGCAGCAAGAATATTTCAGTGCGCGTGCACCACGATGGCACCGTGCGCGTCGGCGCGCCGACCTGGGCGAGCTTGAGAGAGATCAATCGCGTCGTGCACATGCACGCCGAATGGATCGCCGAACGCGTCGCCGAAGCGAAGGCCGTCGCGCCGCGATACGAAGACGGCGCGCTGCAGTTTTTCCTGGGGAAACGTTATCCGATCGCAATCGTGTCGCCCGACGGGCGCAACGATGTTTCGTTCAGCGGTCGGCGTTTTGTCGTCGCCACGGACGAACACTCGCCCGACCATATCCGCGATTTGCTGCGGCGCTGGTATCGGCGTCAGGCCACGGAGTTGCTCAGCGAGCGGATCGAACGCGTCGCCGATCTACCGTGGTTGAAGGGTCTTCCCGATTGGCGGCTGCGACGGATGCGATCGCAATGGGGCAGTTGCACGGCGTCGGGCGACATCACGCTGAACACACAACTCGTGAAGGCGTCGCTCGATCTGATCGACTACGTAATCCTGCACGAGTTCGCGCACCTCAAGCATCACGATCACGGCCGTGGCTTCGAACGGCTGATGGATCGCCACATGCCCGACTGGCGCACGCGTCGGCGCGACCTCAATACGCTTGGGCCGGCGATTCTTGTCGACTAGCTGAGGTTGTGTGGTGCTGGTAGTCCGGTGGAGGTGGAGGCTTGATGCGCCGGACACGCTCGAGCCGTCCCTGGTCGCTCCGAACGG
>JANLUG010000429.1:0-1135 GCA_031363335.1 Gammaproteobacteria bacterium | reverse complement strand
CGTCGGAGTGAGCGGCGACGGTATCGATCCGCTGTACCTCGGCCTCGCGGTGATCGCAGCGGTGGTTGGAACTCGCCTGGGTACGCGGTTACTCGATCGCGTCGGCGACGGCGACTTCCGCCGCGTCAGCCGCTGGGTGATTCTCGGAATCGGCGCCTATTGCATCGGCGACGGGGTGTTCGGGCAGCTGTAGATCCCTAGCCGCTCACGGGCTTCACGACGAACAGCAGGTCGCCGACGTTTACCTGCTGGCCGCTCGTGTTGTTGATGCGCGTGACTTCGTAACGTTGCGCCGACGGATACAGTTCCTGGTCGCCGCTGTTGAAGTCTTTCAGCGCCAGCGGCGTGAACAATTTCATCGCCTCGAGCTGACACAGCGTGTCGTTCACGCGGATGCGGTCGCCGACCGCGACGAACTCGGGCTCGGTCGGTGTCGGCGTGATGTAGAAGATCCCGGTGGATGGCGACAGCACCTTGAGTTCGTCGCTGCCGTCGATCTTGATCGCGTTGCGGTCGATTCCCGCGCTCGATTTGCCCGCGGCATCGCTGATCTGTTTGATCAGCGCGTTCGCGTCGACGCGCGCGAGAAACTCCGGCAGGAAGTTCGTGTCGTAAACGCCGTCTCTGAACACGGGGTCGGCCAGCACCATCTTCAGCAACGAGATGTTCGTGCAGATGCCGGATATACGAACGCGGCCGAGATAGCCCAGCAACTTTTCGATCGTATCGAGCCGGTTCGTGCCGTGCGCGATCACCTGCGCGACCATGCTGTCGTAGTACGGCGACACGAACTTGCCGGGGCCGGCGGTGGCGATGATCTCGATGCCCTCTTCTTTGGGCAGATCACATTGCTGGATCTGCCCGGGATCGGGGCGGAACTGCAGCTTGCCGCCGGCGCCGACGACGATGCGTTCCGCGTTGATGCGCGCTTCGATCGCGTAACCGTGACGTCCGATTTCGAGCTTCGCGATGCTGTCGCCGGAGGCGATTCGAAATTGTTCGCCAACGATATCGACGCCTGAAACGAGTTCCGTCACCGGATGCTCGACCTGCAGCCGCGTGTTCATTTCCATGAAGTAAACGGCGTTCGATTTCAGATCGAAGATGAACTCGACCGTGCCGGCGCCGACGTAGC
>JANLUG010000404.1:0-4058 GCA_031363335.1 Gammaproteobacteria bacterium | reverse complement strand
GTAGATGCCGCCGACGATACGCAGCTTCTTCTCTTCTACCGCCGCACTGAGAATCGGCAGCGCCGCGATCAGTGTCTGCACGTTCAACAGCACGTTCTCGCGGATCGCATTGTCGAGCAGGCTGCCTGCGTCGGGGATCGCGGCCTTCACCGCCGGCGTAATGGCCTTGACGAGCGACGGCAGATGCCCCGGCAACTCGGTGTGCCCCTCTAAGGATTTGATCGTTGCGTCGACCGCGCCGCACGACCCGTGCCCAAGCACCATGATCAACGGCACGTTGAGCATCGCCACTGCGTATTCGAGGCTTGCGATCACATCGTCGTTCGCAAAGTTGCCGGCAACACGCACCACGAACAGGTCGCCGCGCGCCGCATCGAATGCATATTCCGGTGCAATCCGCGAGTCGGCGCAGCTCAGGATCGACGCAAATGGATTCTGTCCGCCGACCAGCGCCTCTCGTTCGGCCTTGAAATCGTGTCGCTTCGCGACGCCGTCCACGTATCGCGTGTTGCCGTTCATCAGCCGTTCGAGCGCTGCATCCGGCGACATGACGTTTTCAGGCTTCGGCGGCGGCTTACCGGGATCGGCCGCGAACGCAACGCGCGATAGCGCGACACCGACCGCCGCCGCACCGGCACCGGTCAGAAATCGACGGCGCGCGCCATTGTCTGGCGCGCCGTTTTTGGGAAGGGTGTCGGAATCGTCTTGCATACTCGCATCTCTACTACGTCGAAAGACTGGGAAGGATAACCGCAAAAGGATTCAACGGATCACGAGGCACCCCGTAGACTAAGCACCATCCCACCTCACCCATCGGAGATCCATGTGAGCGAAGTACTGTGGCGCAAGTCGGCAGGCGAACTGGCTTCCCTCATTGCGAAGCGAGATGTCAGTTCGCGCGCGGTGGTCGAAGCCCACCTCGAACGGATTGCCGCGGTGAACCCACACATCAACGCGATGCCGGTCGTGTTGGAAAAAGAAGCGCTCGCGGCCGCTGACAAGGTCGACCGGGCAATCGCAAAAGGCGAGCGCGGCGGTCCATTGCACGGCGTGCCGCTCAGCATCAAAGCAAACATCGATCTCGTCGGCTCGCCGACCACCAACGCCATACCCATGCTGGCGCAAGCGATGCCGTCGCTCGATCACCCGGTGGTGGAACGGATGAAGGCGGCCGGCGCCATTCCGATCGGCCGCACGAACATGCCGGACATGGGGCTGCGGCTGCACACCGACAGCGCGCTGTACGGACTCACGCGCAATCCGTGGAATCTCGGCCGTACCGTCGGCGGTTCGAGCGGTGGCGAAGCCGCGGCGCTGGCCACCGGTATGAGTCCGATCGGACTCGGCAACGACATCGGCGGCTCGCTGCGCAACCCGGCGTTCTGCTGCGGAATCGCATCGCTGAAGCCGTCGTTCGGACGCATCCCGCATGCTTCGAGCATCGAGCCGTCGATGAATCCGATGGCGGCGCAGATGATGATGGTGCAAGGACCTATGGCGCGCACGGTGGCGGATCTGCGGATCGGCCTCGAGGTACTCGCCGGCGCGCACCCGCGCGATCCGATGTCGTATCCGGCGCCGCTCACCGGTCCGGCGCCGGCCAAACCGATTCGGGTCGCGCTGGTCACGCATCCGGCGGGCGGTACTACCGCGCCGTCGATTCGTGAAGGTGTGCGCGCGGCAGGCGCCGCGCTCGAAGCGTCCGGCTATCGCGTCGAAGAAGTCAGCCCGCCGATGGTCGAATCCGCAATCGAAACGTGGGGCCGTTGGATCGCATGGGAATTCGGTTCGATGCGCGCGCTGCTCAACGTCGCGATGTCGGCCGACGCAAATCAATTCTTCAGCGCCTTCAGCGAACTGTTTGGAACGCCAACATACGAAGACAGCGTTTTGTTGATGCAGACGCGGCACCAGATCGCGCGCGCATGGTCCGAGTTCTTCGCAGACTACCCGATCATCGTCGGTCCGACGTGGTGCGAACCGCAGTTCGCGCACGGCTACGACGTTGCGGGGCCATCCAGTGCCGCCGACATCGTCAACCTGATGCGTTTCGTCACCCCGATGAATCTGTTGGGGCTACCGGTGGTCTGCGTGCCGACGGGTGTGGCGGCCGGACTGCCGACCGGCGTGCAGGTGATCGGCGACCGCTTCCGCGAAGACCTGTGTCTCGACGCCGCAGCCGCGATCGAACGGCGTCTCGGAACGTTGACGCCAATCGATGTCGTCGTATGAGCACCGACCTATACTGTGAAAAATCAACCGGCCGGAGAAAACTTTGACAGAATCGATCCCCACAGGCTTTGCGTTGACGCCATTCGATCCGACTTTCCAGCTCGACCCGTATCCCGTTCTGCACCGGGTTCGGGAGCATGCGCCTGCGCAATGGGACGAAATGATGCGCGGCTGGCTCATCACCACGCACGACGAAGTGCGTGAAATCCTGCGCGACAAGGAATTCTGGTCCGATCCGCGCAAAGCCGACCCTGATTCGGCGATCGCTCGCTTCCGGATCGCGGGCGACAAGGAACCGTCGATGTTGTTCCTCGACGATCCTGACCACCGGCGTCTGCGCAGCCTCGTCAACAAGGCATTCACGCCGAAGGCGGTCGAGAGCATGCGGCCGCGTATGGCCGCCATCGCGAACGGACTCCTTAGCGCCATCGGCGAAGATGAATTCGATCTGATGGACCGCCTCGCGGCGCCGCTGCCGGTAATCGTCATCGCGGAAATGCTCGGCATCGACACACGCCAGCAGGACGACTTCAAGGCGTGGTCGAACGCCGTCGTCAGCGCATTCTTCAACGTCATGCGCAGCGCCGAAGAAGCCGCAGCTGCGGACCTCGCGCAGGCGTCGCTCGACGACTGCTTCCGCACCGCCATCGCCAAACGCCGCAGCGCACCGACGCAGGACCTGATCAGCGCGATGGTGCAGGCCACCGAAGGCAGCGATTCGATGAACGACGACGAGATCGTCCTGCAATGTAATCTCCTGCTGATCGCCGGCAACGTGACGACCACTGACCTCATCGGCAATGGCGTGCGCGCGTTGCTCGCCAACCCCAACGAACTCGCCAAGCTGCGCGCGCGGCCTGATCTGTTGGAGAACGCGGTCGAAGAAATGCTCCGGTACGATTCGCCGGTCATCAGTTCCGGACGCATCGCGAATCGCCCGGTCGAGGTGCACGGCTGCCCGATGCATCCGAAACAATCGATCGGCGTATCGCTTGCCGCCGCGAACCGCGACCCCGCCGTCTATCCGAATCCGGATCGTTTCGACATCGAACGCGCCGATACGCACCATCAATCGTTCGGCGGCGGCCGGCACTTCTGCCTTGGCGCGCCGCTCGCACGAGCCGAAGCGCAGGAAGCGATCCGCACGCTGTTGAATAGATTTCCGACCCTGCTGCCTTCCGAACGCGAACTGCGCTACCGCGCGATTCCGGGTTTTCGCGGCCTCGCCGAGTATTGGGTTAGAACGCGCTCGTAACGTCGGAGGATGTTCGGATGAAGATCGGCTGTGTGCTGTGGCTGACGCTGCTTCTCGCAAGTGCCCCTAATGCGCTTGGCGCCTCGGAAGTCGACGCGGCGACCGCCGCCGAAACAACCGCCACCGCGGTCGCGATCGAAGAGTATCGGTTGCCGCCCGACAAGCTCGCGAAGGCGCAGGCGCTCTATCGCACGGGCGTGACGATGAACCTCTTCGGCACGGTGTACGGCATCGCGGTGCTCGTCTTTTTGCTGTCTTTTCGCATCAGCGCCCGCCTTCGGGACTTGGCCGAGCGCGTCAGCAAGCGGCGATTCGTACAGGTACTCATCTTTGCGCCGCTGCTCCTTCTCCTAACGGACCTGCTCACGCTTCCACTGACCCTTTACGGCCATCATCTGCAGACGAGCTACGGACTATCCGTGCAGGGTTGGGGATCGTGGTTCTGGGATTGGACCAAGGGCGAAGTCATCGGCACGGTGCTTGCGACGCTGTTCGTCTGGGCGCTGTACGCCTTCTTGCGGCGTAACCCCCGTCGCTGGTGGTTCTACTGCTGGCTGGCGTCGATCCCGGT
>JANLUG010000371.1:0-3724 GCA_031363335.1 Gammaproteobacteria bacterium | reverse complement strand
CATTGAGGATCGTGAAGTCGCTCTGCACGAAATTCAGCACGCTGTGGTCGCCCTTGAGCAGTTCGTCGAAGAAGCCGTGCGTCTCGCGCACCATGCTCCAGGCGAGCACGTCGTCGAACTCCGGGTAAAGTTTCCTGTCCGGAATTGTCGCGTCCATGTCGCGCACAACAAGGTCGAACTGCTTCAGGTCGGGTTGCACGCTGCTCTCCTTTCTTCGTCCGCCACGTACGTTAGGCCGCGGAGGCCGGACGCGTCTTGGACATATTTTTCGGCTCGGGTTCGGTAACGGCTGATCCGCGCCTGCGATTGAACAGCCACTCGGCGACGATGAGATTTGGAACCCAGGCGACCCACGCGATGATCGGATACGCATCTTCGAACGCAGCGCCTGCCGCGACCGAAACGGGGATATACAGTCGCAACGTGACGGCCGCGAACGTCAGCGAGAAGTTGCGGATCATCCAACGCCGATGCGAAACGATGTCGCCGGTTCGAATGGCCGCGTAGGCGCGTGCACCGGTGTACAGCCACGCGACGGCGAGACACGCGAATCCCAACTGCGCCGTGACGCCGCCAAACGCGTGCAACGCCATGAAGAGCCCGGAGATACCGCCGATCAACACACCCACACTGAGGTAGACCCGGCCCATCCAGCGATGCAGTTCCAGCCGCTTCGCCCGCAACCGCGACGAGAACTGAAACGCGCCGAGGCTGAGCGCTATCGCAGCTGCGAAGACGTGCGAATAAAGCGCGAACGTGTGCGCCTTGAACGTGACGCTCAGCAACGGATCGACGACCGCGTCGAACGGCAGCAGCCCATACGATACGAATGCGTAGGCAGCGATCGTCAGAGACAGGATCACCAGAACGACGTAGCCGGTCATGCGCATGCCTGCACCCTCACCTTCAGCTTCACACGATTTACACGATCGTCAGTTGTCGAGGCGCATCGCGACTCTCGAACGCAGGCCCGCGGCGTGTTCGTTCGCCAGCACCGACGCAAGCATCGGAGTCTGCTCGTGCCCGGAAAGGATTCGGAACCCCAGCTTCCGATAGAACGGCGCGTTCCACTTCAGATCCTCGAACGTCGTCAGCGTGACGCCTGAAAGTTCTCGCCGCGCCGATTCCGCAATCACGCATTCGACCAGCGCCTTGCCGATCCCCCGCCTGCCGTGGTCAGGATGGACCGCGAGCAGGTACAAGTGAAGCACCGGCCCGATCACATCGGATACGGCAAATCCGACGACCACACCCTCGACGTCGGCAACCTGCAACAAACCGTCGCGCATCGCCTGCGCGAGTTCGTCCGCGGGATACGTGCTACCGACATTCGGCAGGCGCCCCTCGGGAAACACCGTATCGGCGGCCGCCTCGATCGCGGCCAGCATCGGCAGATCGCGCGCGTCGGCATTTCGGATCCGCATCGAATCGATGTCCGGGTCGGCGCGGCGCGCCAGATCGATCGTGCCGTTCGGCAGAAAATTCGGCGGCAGGTTACCTAACTCGTGCGCCCGATTCGCGCCACCGTCCTGGGTGAGCAGCAGTTGCCTGCACGCGACGAGGATGTCCTGAAGGATACGTTCGTAGCGGTGATATGCCACAGCAACGCCATCCACGTCTGCAGCGCCGTAGCCTCGATAGAACAGCTCGCGCTCCTCGCTCGCGATGTAGCCGGCAAAACGCTGGCCGCCGCCGATGAACATCAGATCGCGCTCCTTTGTCGCGAAGATCGGCTCGTCCCAATCGACGATGTGCAGCACACCTCGCTCGTCGATCAACAGGTTGTCGGCGTGCACGTCCGAGTGACATACGACGAAGTCCGGCGCACGCGAACGCAACGCCGATGCGTGCCGTTCAGCGCGCGCCATGAAATCCAGAATCGCCGCGCGTTCGTTCTTGAGGAACGCCACCAGTTGCGCAGCGACCGGATCTTCAAACGTGGCGTCTTCCGCCAGCTTGAGAAACGCTCGCACTTGCTCGCGCCCCTCAGCGGAATAGGTTTCGCGTGGGATGCGAGCCGCCAGCACGGCCGGAACACGGATGGTATGCAAGGCTTTCATCGCAGCGCCGAAATCGCGCCACTGTTGTTCGCTAAGCCGCACCTCGGACGCCGTGCGGCCACGCACGAACGGATACAGCGTCAGGGTGAAATCATCGAGGCTGCTCCAGAGCCGCCCGTTCTGCATCGCGATCGGCGGAATGATCGCCGGCACGCCGTTGGCGCTGAGATAGCGCGGCAACATCACCGCCATCTCGTGAAATGCGCCGCGCCGCAGTTTGACGAAGTACGCCGCGCCGTCCGCGCCAACGGCGCGATAGACCGCCGAATTCGGATCCGCTCCGAGTGGAAGAAAATCGATATCCGCAACGCGCACGCCGAAGCTCGCCTGCAGACAGGCAGCGATTCGATCATCCGGAAGGGCGGGCTTCTCGAGCACGGTGATTACTTGCGGATCGGTCCGATCGGGTCGTCGGGATAGTGGATCGTTTCCGCGCCGGGTTTGCGCGAGCCGACCGCGAGGAACACGGCCGGGGCGTCGGAGACGTTGGCGAGATGGTGCGCGTTCGGCGCGCCGGCCGGAAAACCTGCGAACGAACCCGCTTCCAGTTCGTGCGCGCCGTTGTCGTCGATCAGCAGCAGGTTCCCTTCAAGCACGTAGATGAATTCGTCTTCCGCCTCGTGCCAGTGCCGCAACGACGAGATGGAGCCCGGTTCGAGCCTGACGTGATTGACGCCGAACTGCGTCATACCGACCAGCTTTCCGAGCCGGCCCTCGTGCGTGCCGACGAACAAGTGCGGTTTGATCGGATCGATCAGGCTCTTCGGCAATCCGCTCGAAACCGGAATCGTCGAAACATGCAGCAGTTTCGTTTCCATCTGTGCGCCCTGCGCTAGCCGACGTGTTGGCGAAGTTCGAAGCCGTTGCCTTCCGAGTCACGGAAGGTCGCGACACGATCCGGAACGCTCGACTGCGGTTCGCGCAACTCCAGCATTTCGCCGCCGTACGTGACGATGCGCGCCTGCATGTCTTCGATCAGATCGACCTGCAGATTGAGCCCCGCGTGCGGCAGCGGCGACTCGTCGGTGTGGCCCGGTGCCAGGATGTGCAACGCCAGTTCGAACGCGCCGAAATCGAGTGTTGTCCATCCGCGCGACGCGAACGACGGCGTCACGTCGAACACCGATTCGTAAAATCGCCGCGCGCGGGCCATATCGTGTACGTAGTGGATGAAGATCGGGTTGCGCGCATTCATGAAGCAGCCCTCTCGCGTGCCTGCTCACCGCTGTCGGGCTTCAGTTTGATCAATCTCGCGGACGCTTCCACTCAGACCCTCCCTTCATGTCTCCGGCGTTCCCGTATCCAGATCGCCACGATCAAGGTCGGCCCGGGCCGCACTCGCAAGCGCCTGATACTTGGTCCGGAACGCATCCAGGTTGTCTTCCTCCAGTTCCTCCAGGTCTAGCAGCGCGTTGTGCGCGCCCTGCGTCGCGCGGATCAGTTCGTCGAGTTTCACCTGGATCGCTTCCGTGTCGCGGTTCTGCGTGTTCTGAATCAGGAACACCATCAGGAACGTGATGATGGTGGTACCGGTGTTGATGACGAGTTGCCAGGTGTCGCTGAAGCCGAACAGCGGCCCGGTAACCAGCCACACCACGATCAGACCAACCGCCATGGCGAACACCCACGGACGCCCGCTGAGGCGCGCAGTCGCTTTCGCGCCA
>JANLUG010000360.1:0-1742 GCA_031363335.1 Gammaproteobacteria bacterium | reverse complement strand
CCGAACACCCCGTCGCCGATGCAATAGGCGCCGATTCCGAGAATCACCCAGCGGCTGACGCGACGAAAATCGCCGTCGCCGACGCGATCGAGTAACCGCGTACCCAGGCGAGTTCCAACTACCGCCGCGATCACCGCGAGGCCGAGGAACAGCGGATCGATGCCGTCGCCGCTCACTCCGACGATGCCGCCGTAGTAGATCAACTTCAGCAGGTGACCGATCGTCTGGGTCAGCGCCTTGTTAGCGACGACCTGATAGCGATCAAGTCGCGCGTGCAGGTAGAAGAAGTCGAGCAGCGGGCCCGATGCGCCGGCGAACAGTTGCGCCGCCGTCACCGCGGTGCCGCACACGGCGGCGGTCGCCGGATGCGTGACGTCGAGGCCGTTCAACTTCGGCACGATCAACGCGATCCACGGCAGCGAGCCGATCGCGATCATCACCCAGTGCACGTTCGGCAGGAACGCGACGCTCGCGAACGCACCGAACGACACGGCGGCGCCCAGTAGATACGGCGGCAGGATTCGCCACGCGAGATGCTGCCGCAGCAACCACGCGCGCGAGCCGTTGGCGGTGCCCTGCACCACGCCGTGGATGATCATCGCGGCCGCGATCGACTTCAGCGACACCAGCAACGCCATCAACAGAATGCCGCCGGCCATTCCGAGCACGCCCGACAGCATGCTGGTGAGCACGACGGCAATGACAATGACGATCTCGATCAACATTTTTCTTCTGGCATCGGACTGGCGCGAGAGTGTTACCGAGCGCGATCGATGAAAAAAGCGAATGTCCGGAATATGATGCTTACTTACCCGGAATGAATACCCACGATGATCGAGAACCTGGAGACGCTGGTTACGCTGTCGAAGACCGGCACGATGATGGAGACCAGCACGGTGCTGAAGATCTCTCAGTCGGCGGTCAGCAAACGCATCGCGGCGCTCGAGCGCTACTACGATCGCGCGCTGATCGAACGTCACGGCCGCCGCGTCGTGCTGACGCATCACGGCACGCGCCTGGTCGAAAAAGTCACGCCGCTGATTTCCGAACTGCGCAGCGTTTTCCTGGAAGACAACACGCTGCAGAAGGGCAAGATCATCATCGGCGTATCCGAAGCCATTCTCGCGAGCTGGGGGCCGCGCCTGTTCGCTGCGGTTCAGCAGGAATTGCCCGAAGTCGAGTTCACGTTTCACGCGCAACGCTCGCCGATCGTGCTCGACCGGATTCGATCGGGCGAATACATGGTCGGCATCTGCACCGGGTCCGCCGATTCGGAAACCGACCTGCAGAGCGAAGTGCTGCGTCTCGAACCGATGGTGATCGTGCCGTCCGCGCTCATCGCCATCGACTATCGTGTCGGCGACGAACTCTCGGTCATTACCATCGAGTCGCGCTCCGGCGCGTGGCAGTCGATCGAAGACGACATGCGCCGCCTGCGCCTGCACCGGTCGACGTCGCTAGAGTCGTTCTTCACGGTCGCTCAGATGGCGCTGGCCGGGTTCGGTCACGGGCTGATTCCGCAGGGCGTTGCGAGAACGCTCGGCGTGCCCGATGAGAAAGTGATTCCGCTTGGCGACAGCGGTTTGAACCGACCCGTGCGCTTCGTCGCGCGCAAGTCGATGTTCTCTCGCCCGTTGGTACAGACCTTCTATCAGTCGATGTTGAGCCGCGCGCAGTCGCTCTGATTTTCCGGCATCGCTTACCTTGCGCTGACGTCCGCGCGGCAGGTAGTGTCGAACGCT
>JANLUG010000348.1:0-5204 GCA_031363335.1 Gammaproteobacteria bacterium | reverse complement strand
GCTCGCTGAACTCGGCGTGCTGAACTCAGAGGTGGCGACGAGCCACGGTCGCATCGCCGTTGCGGATAGCGGCGGTCCCGGCGCCGCGGTGCTGCTGATCCACGGCAACTCGGCATGCAAAGAGATTTTCGCGCGGCAGTTCGAATCGCGTCTCTCGCAGCGCTTCCGGTTGATCGCATTCGATCTGCCGGGACACGGTGCATCGGCTGACGCTATCGAACCCGCCCGCACTTACTGCATCTCCGGTTACGCAGACGTCGCACTCGAAATATTGAAGACGCTCGACGTCGATCAACTCGCGATACTGGGTTGGTCTCTCGGCGGGCACGTCGGTATCGAGTTGCTCGCGCGCGACATCGACATCGCCGGCCTCGCCATCACCGGCACGCCGCCGATCGGTCACAACGCGGCCGATTTCGCTGCAGGCTTTCGACCGCAGGAACACATGGGGCTGACGGGTAAAGAGTCGTTCAGCGAAGCCGACATCCAGGCCTACGCCAATGAAACGGCCGGCGCTCCGGCGCCGTTTCTGGAAGCCGCGGTACGCCGCACCGACGGCCGCGCACGCCGTCTGATGATGGAGGCCGCGATGGCCGCGCGCGGCGCGGATCAGCGTGAAGTGGCCGCAACGAATCCGACGCCGCTCGCGGTAATCACCGGCGCAAACGAACCATTCATCAACAACGACTATCTGCTGTCGTTTCCGTACCGCAACCTGTGGGACCGCAAAGTGCACGTGATCGCGGACACCGGACACGCGCCGTTCCGGGAACGTCCGCAGATTTTCAACCCACTGTTCGAGCGCTTCCTGACGGATGTGCTGAGCTGAGCGTCAGGAGTAAATCCATGCACGTTGGCGTCTCTACGTTTCCGACGAGCTACTCGATCCATCCAACGGCACTCGGGCGAGCGCTCGAAGCGCGCGGCTTCGATTCGCTGTGGGTCGTCGAGCACACACACATACCCGCCTCCCGCAAGACGCCCTACCCTCCGGGCGGCGACCTGCCGAGCATCTATTGGGAGAGTTACGAGCCGTTCACCTATCTGGCGCAGGTCGCGGCAGTGACGGAGCACGTCAAGATCGGCACCGGCATCTGCCTGGTGCCGGAGCATCACCCGATCGCGCTCGCCAAGCGTGTGGCATCGCTCGATGCGCTGTCGAACGGGCGCTTCTTGTTCGGCATCGGTGCAGGCTGGAATCGCGAGGAACTCGAAAATCACGGCGTGCGTTTTGAAGATCGCTGGGCCGTGCTGCGCGAACACGTGCTCGCGATGAAAGCGATGTGGACGCAGAAAGACGCGTCATTTCACGGCCAGTTCGTCGACTTCGATGCGGTATGGGTCGAACCAAAACCCGCTCGCAAGCCGCACCCGCCCATCTTCATCGGCGCGCAGTCGCCATGGGCGATCCGGCGCGTCGTCGAGTACGCCGACGGCTGGTTTCCGATGGTGATGCCAGGATTCGCGGAACAGATGCAGGAGCTCGACCGCGAGTGTGAGCGCGCCGGGCGCAGCCGCGCCGAGATCGACGTGTCCGCACTTGCCGCACCCACTGACGAGGCAGCACTGGCGCAGCTCGCCGAACTCGGCGTCAATCGAGTCGTCATCTCGCTTCCGACTCTCGGCGAGGCAGATACGCAGCGTTTCCTCGACGACAACACGAAGATCGTGAACTGGGCGCGACGTATTCAATCGGAGAAATGACCTATGGCCACGGTTCGTTCTGAAACGCGGGCTCGCGCGACTGGGTCCGCAACGGCACTGCAGCGCGTCGCGCCGCTACGCGACGTGATCCGCGCCGGCGGCGACGAAGCACAGCAGTTGCGTCGACTCCCCGCCCACACCGTCGAAGCGCTGATCGATGCCGGCATGTTCCGATTCACCCTGCCGACCGAACTGGGCGGCGAGAACGCGAGCATCGTCGAGACAATCGAGGTCATCGAGGCGATTTCGAAGATCGACGCATCGGTCGGCTGGAACGTCATGCTCGGTTCCGAAATCAACGCGATGGCCGCCGGCGGCATGCCGAAGGATCTGGCGCGCGAGATCTACATCGACAACCCACGCGTGATCATGTGCGGGGGCGGCGGGCCGGGAACGACACCGTCGCGGGCGGTGAAGCAGGCCGACGGAAGTTACCGTGTCTGGGGGCAAACCACCTTCATCAGCGGCTGCCACAACGCGACGTGGTGTTTTATGGGTGCGCCGGTGATGGAAGGTGACCGGCCCGCGTTGAACGCCCAGGGTCAACCTACATTCAAGATGTGGTTCCTGCACAAGTCGCAGTACGAAATCCTCGATACGTGGGACGTGGCGGGTTTGCGCGGATCCGGCAGCCACGACGTGAAGGCCGACGGCGCACATGTCAGTGAGAAGTGGGCCCGCGTCGATCTCATGATGCTACCGGCGCTGTACGACAATCCGGTATACCGCGTTCCGGTGCCGCTCCGCCTCGCTTACAACAAGGCGGCCGTTGCAATTGGCGTGGCGCGTGGCGCGCTCGACGAGTTCGTCGATCTCGCGCAGACCAAGATGCCGCTGATGTCGGCGGTGCCGCTAAAAGACAAGCCGATCGCCCACTATCGCTACGGCGAGGCCGACGCGATGCTGCGCGCGGCGCGCGCGTTTCTGATGGAAGCCATGCAGCAGGTTGCAGACGAACTACAGCGCGGCCGAGAGGCGCCGTCGGGCAAAGTTACCCAGATGGGGCGCCTCGCTTGTACGCACGCTGCGAATGCGTCGATGCACGTGGTCGACATGATTCACAACGCCGCCGGCACGAGCGCGATGCGGATGCACAGTCCGCTCGAACGCAAGTTACGCGACGCGCACGGCTGCGCGACACACCGCTGGGTCGCGCATCCACTCTATGCGGAACTCGGCAAAATCGCGCTCGGCCACGCGCCCGACGCAGAGTTCGCCGGCGCGGAATGACCGGCGCTACTTGACCGTGACGGTGATCTTCTTCGAGATCACCGGCGGGTCATGCGGTATGTGCAGGTAGTTCGCAAACACGAGTTGTAGCGTGTGCGTCCCCGGCGGCAGGGTGACCTGCGTTTCCGTCTGACCCTTGCCGAAGTGAACGACGTGATCAGTGGCCGGCAGCGGCAGCTTCAGATCCGGCAGTGCCGCGACGTCGATCAGCAGATGGTGGTGACCACTGTTCGGCTGGTCGGTTCCCGCCGGCGCGATCGTCATGCCCTTCACGCCGAACTTCACCGTGAACGTCGGCGCCACAGTTGCGCCGTCAGCCGGTTCGACGAAAAAAACGCTCGCATCCGCAGGAGACGGCGAGGACGGCAGATCGGCGGCGACCGCGCCAATCGACACGATCAACAATACAACGGACAGCAGAATGGTCTTCATCATCCCTCCTTGGGATTCATGCATCACAGTCGATACACACGCGCTGCGGTGTCGTGAAACAACGCAGCCTTCTCGCTTGCCGACGCACCCGTCGCGATCTTCTTGAACGAATTCCACAACGTGCGATACGAGCAGCTCGCTTTGTCGACGGGAAAATTGCTCTCGAACATACAACGGTCGGGCCCGAAAACGTCGATCGCGTGCCGGTAGTAGTCGCCGCTTGCGGCAACGAGTTCGTCGGATGTCGCCGGCCGCTCGCGCTTGTGAAAGCCAAAACCGTTGATCGGCATCGCGATGCCGCCGATCTTCGCAACGACGTTCGGACACTTCGCAAGATCCGAAATCGACTTCTTCCACTGCGCGAAAATCTCCGCCTGCTTGCCTTCGTACGGCCCGACTCCGAGCGGCCCGCCGAAGTGGTCGAGAATGATCGTGACATTCGGAAACGCGCGCGCGAGATCGGTGAGTTGTGGAATCTGCGGGTGATACAACCACGCATCGAAACTCAAGTTGCGTTTGCCGAGCTCGGCAAAGCCCTTACGGAACGTCGAGTCGAGCAATAGCCCCTCAATGGGATTGGTGTGCGAGTTGCGCACCGAGTCGGCTGCATCCCAACCCGCCGCGTGACGAATGCCTTTGAATCGGGCGCCTACCGCCATATGCGCATCGAGCACTTCGCCAACGCGCGCGCCGAGTGTGAGATCGGCAAGGCTGACGATGCCGGCGCACGCGCGAATCGCACCATAACGGCCGCTCGCACTCATCGCCGCCACACCGTTGACGAACTCGGTTTCGCCGACCGGCTTCATTGCCTCGGCACCGTCCGCGCGATACATCGACGCGCACTCGACGAACACCGTAGACACCACGTTGTGGCCGGCGCCGGTATCGAGCAGCAATTCGTCGAGCAGATAGCGGCTGCCCGGATGATCCCAAAGGTGGTGGTGCGGATCGCAGATCGGCAGATCCGGCTCCAGAACGGTCTCGTTTACCTTCGCAAGCCAGGCTGCCTGATCCATCGCTCCCCCCACCCGTTTCGTTGGTGACTCAGTACCGCTCGATCACGTGCTTCGCGAAATCCGAGTAGCACTCCCGCGCCGACGCCATCGGCGGCAACAGCGTGACTTCCTTCAAGCCGCCGCGTTCCTGTTCGTGCAGCATCGCGATGATTTCGTCAGGTTCGCCGACCAATCCGCCCGACGCCCGGATCAACTCGGGCGTGACGAACTGGCGTTCTTCCGGCATCAAATACGTGCAGTGGCCATCGTGTACCCGCAGATGACGCTGCGCTTCCGGAATGCGGTCGACGTGCGCGAGATAGCGATCCCAAACATCGCGTACTTCGGGCCGTATGAACGCATCCGATCCGCTTTGCCGGTACAGCTCCCACCAGAAATGCAGGCTCGCGCTCGCCATCGAACCGACCTGATCGATGACGCGGTCGGATGTCAGCTTCTCACCGGGCTTCAGCACGCAACTGAATGTCAGTGTTGCAGTGTGAAATTTATCGTCGAATGTTCGTCCCGCCGCTTCGGCGCCCGCTCGCACCCGACCGAGATTGTTGGAGAACACCGCAAAAGGTTCGCCGCCTGCGGAAATTCGCCCATCACCGTAGGCGCCTGCGGCCGCGAGTGCGAGCGGACCGTTTGCAGCGACATAGATCGGCACCGGCTGTTCAACGTTGAAGAAGCCCATATCCTGATGCAGAAATTTGATCGGCCGCGTCACACCGTTGAGCGTGTACTCCACTTCCTCGCCGTGCAGCAACGCGCGAACGACGCGCAGATACTCGGAAAACGGCTTGGGTTTCACCGCATCCATGCCCATCACGCGCATCG
>JANLUG010000342.1:0-1550 GCA_031363335.1 Gammaproteobacteria bacterium | reverse complement strand
GACCGTGGTTTGGCGGACGCCTGATGGCGTCGCGCGCGCACACGTTGTTCAACGCTGCGGGCGAACTCACCGACGAAACACTGCGCAAACAGCTGAGGGAATACCTGCAAGGTTTTGCCGCGTTCGTCGCGGCGAGCGCGGCGAGTCGATAGTGGCGTCTGGCGCAGCGCCCGACATCGTCGGCTCCGGCATCGATCGCGCGCATCGGCGTGTGATTTTCGCGTCGTCGCTCGGCACCGTGTTCGAGTGGTTCGACTTCTACCTGTACGGCACGTTGGCCGTCTTCTTCGGTTCGCTGTTCTTCCCGCCCGGCAACGACACTGCCGCGTTTCTCGCGAGCCTCGCGACGTTCGGTGCCGGCTTTGCGGTGCGCCCGCTCGGCGCGCTCCTGTTCGGTCGTCTGGGCGATCTGATCGGCCGCAAGTACACGTTCCTGGTCACGATCATCGTGATGGGTTCCGCGACCGCACTGGTCGGCGTGCTGCCGACGTATGCGCAGGTCGGCATTTGGGCGCCGGTGCTGCTCGTTGCGTTGCGACTGGCGCAAGGGCTCGCGCTGGGCGGCGAATACGGCGGCGCCGCGACATACGTTGCGGAACACGCGCCGCCCGGTCGGCGCGGTTACTACACGAGCTGGATTCAAACTACCGCGACGCTCGGCTTCTTCCTTTCGCTCGCGGTGATCCTCGGCTGCCGCATCGGCTTCGGAGAAGAAGCCTTCCGCGCATGGGGTTGGCGGGTGCCGTTCCTCGTGTCGGTGATTCTGCTCGCGATCTCCGTCTACATCCGGCTGAAGCTCGCCGAATCGCCGTTGTTCCTCGAGATGAAAGCGAACGGCACACAATCGCGCGCGCCGCTGACCGAGAGCTTCGGCCAATGGCGCAATCTGAAGGTCGTGTTGCTCGCGTTGTTCGGCGCCGCGTGCGGGCAGGGCGTGGTGTGGTACACGGGTCAGTTCTATGCGCTGTTTTTCCTGCAGAACACGCTGAAGGTCGACTTCGGCTTGTCGTACGTGCTCGTCGGAACGGCGTTGCTGATCGGTACGCCGTTCTTCGTCGTTTTCGGCCGGCTGTCGGATCGCATCGGCCGCAAGCGCATCATCGTGGCGGGATGCATCCTGGCGATGCTGACGCTGTTTCCGATCTTCCACGGGCTCACCCACTATGCGAATCCGGCGCTCGCCGAATTCGAACAGCGCGCCGCCATCAGCGTCGCGGCGCGCGACTGTCACTTCAACATCTTTGCGAAGCCGACTACGCCGTGCGATCGCGCGCGCGATTTCCTGACTAAGGCTGGGTTGAGTTACGAATCAGCGCCGTTCGACGGCACCGACGATGTCGTCACGACGATTGCGGGTGTTCGTCTCGTCGGTTTCGACGACGCCGCGTACCACGCGGCGCTCGAAGGCAGCGGTTATCCGAAGGCGGCGGATCCGGCGCGCGTAAATGTACCGATGACGGTGTTGCTGCTGTCGGTGCTGATGATCTACGTGACGATGGTGTACGGACCGATCGCGGCGTTTCTCGTCGAGATGTTCCCCACGCGCATCC
>JANLUG010000341.1:0-3059 GCA_031363335.1 Gammaproteobacteria bacterium | reverse complement strand
CTTGTCTCTACGTGTCCATTTGAGTTCCAAGTGGACACGTACACCGTGTCCGCTTCCCGAACACGCATCATCAACAAGCGTCAGTGATCAGACGAGACGGTGGTCACCGGACGCTTACCGTTCTGGAGCAGCAGCATGAGGGCAATCAATCTGTCGGCGCGCACTAATACATGACATAAGATGGCATCTTTGCGTGTGAGGATAGGCGCGAATACAAACGGGAACCAGTCATGCAAATCGAGCGTTTCGGTCACGCCGCCATCAGGGTCCGCGATCTCGCGGTCGCGGAATCCTTCTATGGAACGCTACTAGGGTTCCCTGTGGTCGATCGATATCCCGACGACAACGAAGTGATCTTCGGTGTCGGGCGCAAGGATCATCTGCTGGTTCAGGCCGTCGGCCGCGACGCAGCAAAGGTCGACCCGGATGTGCCTGGGCTGCACCACATCGCGTTCGTCGTTGCAGACGGCGAGGCTGGGCTGCACCGCGCGCGAATGCGTCTCGAGCAGAATGACGTGACTTGCCGGTTGCTCGACCATGGCGAGCATCGCTCGGTGTATTTCAGCGACCCCGACGGCAATCAGATCGAGTTGTATCACGCCCCAGTGCCGCTGCGGACCGCATCCGTAGCCTCGCCGTTGGTACGAGCCCGCACGTTCATCTATACGAACGCGCGACGCGTCGATCGCGCGGTGTTCGAGGTGATGTTCGAAGGCGCCAATGAGGCGGTGCTGGTTGCAGCGCTCGATGCCTATCGCAATGCGGATGGCGGCTTCGGACACGCATTGGAGCCGGATCTGCGCACGCCGCTGAGCCAACCGCTGCATACGGAGACGGCGTTGATGTTGCTGAAGCAGGCCGGCGTGCGACGGCGGGATATCGCAGACGCGTGTTGCGACTATCTCATGCAGGTCGCGCGCGGCAACGGTGCGTTGCCTGCGTTCACTCCCGGGGCGCTCGATTACCCGGCCGCTGCGCATTGGCAAGCCGGCTTCGGAGCAGAACCCACGCTCGATCGAACGCTCGGCGTTGTCGCATCGTTGGCGTGGCACGGTGCCCGTCATCCGTGGTTCGTATCGGCGCGTGCCGCGTGCCTGCGTCATCTCGAAACCGCGCACTTCGACGAAGCGCACCACCTGCGCTATGCCTTTCAAGCGGCGGAAGCCTTACTCGAAGGCTCGGCGCGAGCCGGTGTGCTCACGCGGCTGTGCGGCATGCTCGATCAGGCGCAGTTCTACGTTGGCGAGGTACCGGTGAGTCGCTACGGCCTGACGCCTCTGCACTTTGCACCGGCACCGGACTGTGCGGCGCGAGCGGTGTTCGACGAAGCGCTGATCCAACGGCACATCGACGACCTCATCGGAAGCCAGAATGATGACGGCAGTTGGCCGATACGGTTCCAACCACCCAGCGAAGGGGCGCTGGTCGAATGGCGCGGCCATTGGACCGTCGATGCGCTGGCTACGCTGCGCGCGTGGGGTCGCCTGTGATGGATCCGAAGCCGCGATGAACTGGGCGGATTTCGAACGCAATGCTCCTGCGTTCGCGGAAGCCGGCAAGCGTCTGTTGATGCCGCAAGGCGACGTTTCGATCGGCTTCCTCGCCACGATCGGCGCTGCGCTGCACCTGGCGCCGGTATGTCCGATCTTCCACGTGTCCGGGGTTTACCTCAGCGTCGGCCGTTCGACGCCGAAACGACGTGACCTGGACCATGACGGCCGCTACGTCCTGCACGCATTCCTCGCGGTGAACGACGAAGAGTTCCGCATCGCGGGGCGCGCGATACGTGTGCTCGACGAAGCGGCACGAGGTCGCGTGCATGACGCAATTCGGTTCGGGGCATTCGATCGGGCCGATCCCGTCTACGCGCTCGATATCGAATCGTCGATGTGGGGCTACTGGGAAAACGCCGGCCGCCCCGGAACACGACCCGTGCGCCGACATTGGCCGGACTTTTGAATCGTCGGCTTTGACTGCTCAGCTTTCGCCGCGGACGAGCAGCTCGTTGAACGATGCGCGATCGATATTCGATCCGCAGACGATCACGCCGACGCGCTTGCCCCGCACTTCGCTCGCGAGAGGACCGAGCAGCGCGGCAGTTGCGGCCGCGCCGCCCGGTTCGACGGCGAGTTTCATTTCGCGAAACAACAATCCCATCGCGCGACTGATCTGTTGATCGCTGACTTTGACGAGCTGATCGATGTGCGCGCGGCACAACGCGTAGCTGTATGGCAGCGCCATCGGCGGTGCGAGGCTGTCTGCGATGGTGTTGATCGATTCGAGGCGCTGCGGCGATCCGGCGGCGAAACTGCGGTGCATGCTGTCTGCGCCCTCGGGTTCGACGCCAAAGATGCGGCAGTTCGGTTGAACCAGTTTGATCGCCGTGGAGGCGCCGCCGGCGAGCCCGCCGCCGCCCACACCGACGATGACGGCATCGAGTCCCGGCACGGCTTCGGCGAACTCCAGACCGACTGTGGCGGTTCCGAGCGCGGTCAATGGACCCTCAAACGGATGCACGAAGGCGCGGCCTTCGTCCGTGGAAATCCTTTCGGCCATTTCGAAGCCGCTTGGTCCGTCCGGCGCGATGACGACTTCCGCGCCATATGCTTCGGCGGCGGCAACTCTGGCCGGATTGGCGGTGCGCAGCATGACGACCTTCGCGGACGTTCCGAGTGCGCGCGCCCCGTATGCCACCGCGATCGCATGGTTTCCGGCGCTGACCGCCGTAACACCGCGAGCGAGCGCCTCACGCGATAGCGCGAGCATGTTGGAGATCACACCGCGGACCTTGAACGAGCCTGAGCGCTGGAACAGCTCGAGCTTCAGGAACACCTGCGTGTCGGCGCCGACGACGGCTTCCAGTTCGCGTTCGCGCCAGCGTTGGACGGGCGTCGAGTTGACGAACGGCTCGATCGCCGCGGCGGTTGCGCGGATGCGCTGCAGTGTTGGATATTCGATGTCCGGCTGGCGCTCGCGCATGTGGGTGCTGGTCGTCGGGAGTGTGCGCGGGATGGTACCGATCGATATCGGTAAGGGGGAGGGGCAATGGGTAGAGCACA
>JANLUG010000331.1:0-1194 GCA_031363335.1 Gammaproteobacteria bacterium | reverse complement strand
GCCACCCGCGGCGCAAGCTTCCCGAATGCCGTCATACCGCTGGAAGTGTGGCCCACGAGCCACGCGACGCTTCTGATCTATGCGGCGTCGCGCGATAACATGGTGATGTCGGCGAGAGTCTGGAGCGAGTCGGGATTCAGTTCGTATCAGTTGCGCCATGAGATGATCGTTGGCGCGGGCCTCGGCGCTCTGCTCGTTCTCGGTATCTACAATCTCGTCGTGTTTCTGATCACCCGCGCGCCGAACTACGGGTGGCTGTCCGCGCTTCTCGTCCTGATCGCGTTCTGGCAGATCATCGGGCACGGCTATGCAGATCTGGTGTTGTGGCCCGACACACCGTGGTTGACCGGCCGAACACTGCCGGCGGTGATGCCGTTGTGCCTGTCTGTACTGATCCAGTTCAGCCGTGGCTTTCTCAGTGTCGATCCGGCCAGCCGCATCGGCCGCGCGATGCAGGTCTATCTGATTCTGTGCCTCGGCTCCGCCACATTGCTGTTCTGTTGGCCGGTTCCGTCGCTGTTCATGCCGCTGTCGATGTCGTTGACGCCGAGCCTGTTGCTGCTGCTCGGATACGCGATCTCGAAAGTGCGCAGCGGCGATTTGAACGCACGCCGCTTCGTCATCGCCACCAGTCCATTGATCGCAACGATGGCGATAGGCGCCAGCGCGCGCATCGTCGGTGCGAGCTTCGAAGTCGGAACGGTGCAATCGCTCGTTCTCGTGTCGAGCGTCTTTCTCGGCGTCATCCTCGCGATTGCGCTGGCACAGCACATTCAGGTGCTGTCGAGCGATCGGCGGGATGCTCACCACGCGGCGTTGATCGCGAAGTTGCGCGCGAAGGAATCGGAACTGAAGGCTGATCTCGCCGAACAGGACAATCGCGCCAAGACGTCGTTTCTCGCAACGATGAGTCACGAGATCCGCACGCCGATGAACGGCATTCTCGGCATGGCGGAACTGTTGCGCGGCACGTCGCTCGACGAGCAGCAGAGTTACTACATCGCCACGCTGAAGCGCTCCGGCGAAGCGCTGATGAACATCCTCAACGACGTGCTTGACTATTCGAAGGCCGAAGCCGGCCGGATGGAGCTCGAGGTGGTGACGGTCGACCTCCTCGAACTGCTCGACGACGTCAACGTTCTGTACCGCGAACACTTCCGTCGCAAGAGCCTCGACTTCTACACGTTCGTGGAA
>JANLUG010000279.1:0-2706 GCA_031363335.1 Gammaproteobacteria bacterium | reverse complement strand
TTCATCGCGACGATCGTCGCCTGGATATCGGGCATCTGCGACAGCGTCCATCCTTCCTTTGCTTGCCTAAGCCAGATCAGGTCGCCCGGTGCGACCACATCGGTGGCCTTGGTGGGCGGCGCACCTCGGTTGTTGGCGTCGATCAGACGGCTGGCCCATTTGTAGCCTTCGCTGGCCACGGAAACGGTTTCGCCGTTGGCTCGCATTGCCGAGAAATCGGTACCTCCCACACCAACGACGACACCCGACTCGAGACCAACGTGCGGGGG
Source organism: Gammaproteobacteria bacterium (assembly GCA_031363335.1). GTDB lineage: Bacteria > Pseudomonadota > Gammaproteobacteria > Pseudomonadales > Azotimanducaceae > DATJGR01. The sequence goes on along the minus strand of JANLUG010000279.1, from coordinate 2,437 downwards.
ATACGGCACCAGCGCCAGCTGGACGGCGATGCGTTTGGCATCGGCTTCGGCCGGCAGGTCCACATGCATCACCGGTCCTCTATAGCCGTGGCGCCTGTCGTATCGGAACACACCGTCGCGGACGGCCTTTGTCGCGACATCCTGCAGGTGCGCATCGACCGTCGTCAGCGCCTCGTAGCCGCTGGTGTAAACGTCGGCGCCGTAACGCGCCACCAGCTGTTGGCGCGCCCACTCGGACGCATAAGGGGCGGCGATATCGAGGTCGCGCTCGTGCACGGTGGCGGTGTTCGGCGAGTTGACCGCGATGTCGTACTGCTCTTGCGTGATCGACCCTTGCTCGAGCATCCGTCCGAGCACCAGGTTGCGGCGCTTCATGGCGCGTTCGGGCCCGTTGATCGGGTTACCCGCGCTCGGCGCCTGCGGTATGCCGGCGAGCATCGCCAGTTGCGCGACGTCCAACTGATTGAGCGGCCGTCCGTAGTACGTGAATGCCGCTGCTTGTGCCCCGTATGCGCGTTTGCCGAAGGGGACAACGTTGAAGTACAGCTCGAGGATCTGGTCTTTGGTCAGTTCCCGCTCGATTTTCAGCGCGAGCAGCATCTCCTTGAACTTGCGGATGAAGGTCTGCTCGGGCGAGAAGGAGATGTTCTTCGCGAGCTGCATCGTGATCGTGCTGGCGCCGGACTTGATCTCGCAGTTCACCAGCAACTCGATCGAATCGTTCAGCAGGGAAATGAAGTCGACGCCGCCGTGCGAGTAGAAGCGCTTGTCTTCAGTGTCGAGCAGGGCGCGAATGAATAGCGACGGAACATCGGCAATCGTCAGCGGGATGACGCGGCGTTCACCGAACTCGGCCATCAATTGACCGCCTTCGGCGAAGATTCGAAGCGGCGTCTCGATGCGAACGTGGCGGTACGTCTCAGCTGTTGGAATTTGTGGGTTTAGATAGAGAAAAACCCCCGCGAGACTGAGTACTGCACCACATACAGCCGTCCAGACCAACCACATAATGCTTACGAATCTCGTACGCGACCGCGAATCCATGGTTTCTCTGATATTGTTAAGGTGTTACCTGCAATGTCGGACCCTAAGTTGTGATCCGTACGGCATTTTTCTAAGGTTACCCGATTGCCCTGACGATCAGACTGGTATTTAATTCTGAATCGCACGAAACGGACGTAAGTGCCCGCGCCTGTAAGGAAAAATTACCGTGTTTGGCCTTTTCAAGAAAAAGTCGGAAACACTCCTGGGGCTCGACATCAGCTCCACCTCGGTCAAGCTTCTGGAACTGTCGAAAGCGGGCGGCCGCTATCGGGTCGAAGCGTACGGAGTTGAGCCACTGCCACCGAATGCAGTGGTCGAGAAGAATATCAGCGACGTCGAAGGCGTTGGGGAAGCAATCAAGCGGCTGGTAGGCCGTTCGAAAGGCAGCTCCAAACTGTCGGCGGTCGCGGTCGCAGGCTCCGCCGTCATCACGAAGACCATCGAGATGGACTCTTCGTTGTCGGACGACGAACTGGAAAACCAGATCACCGTCGAAGCCGACCAGTACATTCCGTATCCGCTCGACGAAGTCGCGATCGATTTCGAAGTGCAGGGTCTATCCGAGCGAAATCCCGAGCAGGTGGAAGTGCTGCTCGCGGCGTGCCGTAAGGAAAACGTCGAACTTCGCGAAGCGGCGCTCGATCTGGGCGGCCTGAAGGCGCGTGTCGTCGACATCGAAGCCCACGCCATGAAGCGCGCGTTCGAACTGATCAAATCGCAACTTGGCGAGAACGCCGACGACCTCGTGGTCGCGATCATTGACATCGGCGCGACCATGACGACGCTGTCCGTCCTCGCGGACGACCGCTCGATCTACACCCGGGAACAGTTGTTCGGCGGCAAGCAGCTGACCGAAGAGATTCAGCGGCGCTACAGCCTGTCATTCGAAGAAGCAGGCCTTGCCAAGAAACAAGGCGGATTGCCGGACGACTACGAAGCGGAAGTGCTGCAACCCTTCAAGGAGGCGGTGCTGCAACAAGTGACCCGCTCGCTGCAGTTCTTCTTCTCCTCCAGTCAGTACGACGACGTCGACTACATCGTCCTCGCAGGCGGTACCGCATCGATCGAAGGTCTGGGGGAGATGATCGAGAACAAACTCGGTACACCGACGGTCATCGCCAACCCGTTCGTCGACATGTCGATCGCTTCGAAAGTAGATGCCAACGCGCTCGCCAACGACGCACCGGCAATGATGATTGCCTGTGGTCTGGCCATGAGGAGCTTCGACTGATGGCGCATATCAACCTACTTCCGTGGCGGGAATGGGAGCGCGAGCGGCGCAAGAACGAATTCCTCGTCGGGATGGGCACCTCCGTGGTGCTGGGTGCGTTGATCGTATTCATCGGCGGTTGGTACCTCGACAGCTCGATCGATGGGCAGAACGGACGCAATC
>JANLUG010000243.1:0-1540 GCA_031363335.1 Gammaproteobacteria bacterium | reverse complement strand
CGACCGTCGGATTCGGCGACATCGTCCCAGTGGGCGCAATGCGCATGCTGAGCGCGGCCGAGGCATTGACCGGCCTCGCGATGATCACCTGGTCGGCATCCTTCACATTCCTCGCCATGCAGAAGTTCTGGCCGGCGCCTCTATCCGAGGATCCGACAGACTGACCCGCTGCTTTCAACCCGCAGCCGAAAGGGTTAAAACGTCCGCCAATCCGCACTATTCCCGAGGACTCCCCATGGCCCTGATCGGAACTGTTCACTACGAAGTTCGCGACGGCGTCGCGTTGTTGACCATCGACAATCCGCCGGTCAATCCCCTCAGCAGCGGCGTTAGGTTTTATCTGTCGAAACATCTCGAAACGGCGCTTGCAGACAACGCGGTCAAAGCGATCGTCATCACCGGCAAGGGTCGCGCGTTCATCGCCGGCGCAGACATTCGTGATTTCGGCAAGCAGGCGAGCGCCGATGAACAACCAAAACGCCCGGCCGGCGCCTACATCGAGGAAAGCACGAAGCCGGTGATCGCGGCCATCAACGGCACCGCGTTCGGCGGCGGACTCGAATTCGCATTGACGTGCCACTATCGCGTCGCATCACCGGGAGCACCGGTCGGATTGCCGGAGGTCAAAATCGGCTTGTTACCCGGCGGCGGCGGCACGCAGCGATTGCCGCGGTTGATCGGCGCGAAGGCCGCGATGGACGCGATTCTGTCGGGCGATCCGTTCGAAACCGAAGCCGCGCTACGGCTCGGCATCCTCGATGAAATCGTCAGCGGCGATCTCGTCACCGGCGCAATCGCATTTGCGAAGCGCAGGGCGGCGCAAGGCGGCAAGCATCCGCTCGTGCGCGACAAGAACGACAAGGTACTCGCCGATCGCGCGAACCCCGCCATATTCAAAGACGCGGAGGCGTATCTCGCGCGGCGTCTGCGCGGCCAGTTCAACGGCCAGATGGCGTACGAGTGCGTGAAGGCTGCAGTGCAGGTCGACGGCTTCGACGCCGGCATGAAAGTGGAACGCGACAACTTCCAGAAATGTCTGACGCATCCGCAACGCGCCGCGATGATCCACGTCTTCTTCGCAGAGCGACAAGCCGCGCGCATTCCCGATGTGCCGGCGGAGACGCCGAAGAAAGACATCAAGTCGGCCGCGACGGTCGGCGCCGGTCTGAGGGGCGGCGGCATCGCGATGAATTTCGCGAACGTCGGCATCCCGGTGAAGGTGCTCGAAGTCACCGACGACGCGCTGCAGAAGGGCTTGGCCATCATCAAGAAGAACTACGCGCGGATGGTGCAGAGCGGCCGCATCACGCAGGCGCAAATGGACCAACGCGTGGCGTTGATCCAGGGCACCACCGACTATGCCGCGCTGGCCGACGCCGACGTGGTGATCGAAGCGGTGTACGAGAACCTCGATCTGAAGAAGCAGATCTTCAAGAAGCTCGACGAGACGATGAAGCCGGGTGCGATTCTCGCGAGCAATACGTCGGCGCTCGACATCGACCAGATGGCCGCCATGACGAAGCGCCCGCAGGATGTCGTC
>JANLUG010000231.1:0-5953 GCA_031363335.1 Gammaproteobacteria bacterium | reverse complement strand
GCTACTCGTTACTCCGTTCACCGTCTTTCCGCCAGCGCATGGCGGCGCTCGCCGGATAACGGAAATCGGCCGCGGTCTCGCCGAGCACGCCGAAGTGTGGCTGTTGAGCGACGAGGCGAGCGGCTACGACAGCGAGTCACATACCTACTTCACACCGTACCGTTCGGTTCACTTGATCGAAGGTCGCGCGGATCGTCCGGGCGAACCGCCACAGTCCCTGGAAACTCGCGTGTCGCGCCATGCCTTCGTGCGCATGCGTGCGGAACTGCGGCGTCTCATTGCAGTTCACCAACCGGACATCGTGCAGATCGAACACATGGAACTTGCAGCGCTCGTCGAGGAGCGCCAGGCCGACGAGAAATGGGTGATCACGCTGCATGATGTCTATCTCGATGGCGGCAAGTCGGACGTCTGGCAGATGAAGATGCTGGCGCGGTTCGACGCGCTCATTGCGTGTAGCGAAGAAGACTTCGCATTGCTCGATCATCCGCGGGTACTGTTGGTACCTAACGGCGGCGTCGATCGCCTCGACGCATACTTGCCGTCGCCCGATGGTCCGAACCTGCTGTTCATGGGGCCGTTTCGATACGAGCCGAATCGCCAGGGAATTCTCGCGTTCATCCGAACGGCGTTCCCGGCGATTCGCGCCGCCTGCCCCAACGCGACGTTGACGATACTGGGCGGCTTGGAATCGGCCGGCGCTGAGCGCGGCGAGGCTCTCCTCGCGAGTCCCGGCGTAAGGCTGGTCTCACAATTTGTCGATCCGGCAGCGTATCTGGCCGCATCGACGCTGACGCTGAATCCACAGGTCGCGATTCGCGGTTCAGCGCTGAAGGTCGTCGAATCGTTGCTCAGCGGCCGCTGTTGCGTCTCGACGGTCGAAGGTGCGCGTGGATTCACGAATTGCGGTCTCGGTGGGCTGGTTCTCGCGAACGGCGTTGCCGAAATGGCCGACGTGGTCATCGCGCTCGTTGCGGACCGGGATCGGCGTCACGCGCTCGAACGCCCTGAACCAGCCGCGGTCGAACCGTTGAGCTGGCGCGGCAGCGCAACGCGCCAACTCGCCCTGTATCACCAGCTCATGGGTCTTGCGTGATGCGTGATGCGACGTGGTCTTACGACTTGATCGCGGAGATCTACGCCACCGATATGGGTCGAAGTATGCCGTTCGACGATGTGGGCTTTTATCGGCAACTATGCGTCTCACGAGATGCGCGTGCCCGCGTGCTCGAGCTCGGCTGCGGTACCGGACGCATTCTGCTCGACCTCATCGCGTCCGGCGTCGACGCGACCGGTGTTGATCGTTCGTGGCCGATGCTCAGGCGAATGCGCGAAGACGCGGTGAATCTCGGCATCCAGCCACCCCGGGTCGCACAAATGGACATCGGCGCGCTGGCGTTGACCGGTAGATTTGCAGTCATTCTCGCGCCGTATTCTCTAATCACGTACGTGACCGATGTGGGTGTCGCGCTAGGCATCTTGGAGGACCTCCATGCGTTGCTCGATCATGGCGGCGTGATCGTGCTCGACGCGTTCGTTCCGCAACAGGTCGATGCTTACTCAGAATTCCGGGAGGACTATCGTCGACCACACGCGAGTGGAACCCTCGAGCGCGCGAAGCGGATCGAATCGCTGGCGGATGGAACCAACCGCATCGAACGACGCTATCGATTGTTCGACACGAAGGAAGCGTTGGCGAGTGAGTTCATAACGGTCGAAACGATCCGACCCTATTCACCCGAACTCATCGCGCGCATTGCAGGCGACGCAGGCTTCGACATCGATGGATGGAGCTACGACTATGGAACGTGCCCTAGCTCTGCCGGAGCCCGGTTTGCAACGGCGCTGTTGAAGCGGGGAAAGGGTGGCCGGTGAGCTGCGCGGGCGACCGGGGTGTGCCCACGGATCAGATGAGGTCGCTGGCCGAAATGCCGACGAGAGCGCCCGCGCTGCGCCAACGCGCGTACCAATCCAACGCTTGCTGCGCAAACATCGCGCACCAGGAATTGATCTGCGGCCTTTCCGAATCGGGCCGGAACGCGATCGAACCGTCGATTCGAACGCGCGCCATCAATGCGTTGGCGAGCGAATCAATCGCTGTTTCGAGGGGTGCACCGTCGATGTGCCGCGCGCGTAACCAAACTGCAAGTCTCAGCGCCTGCGCGATCACATCGCTGCGCGGCACCGTGCTATCGGGTGCTTCCGGGAGTTGACCATCGCCGGAATCGAAGGCCAGCACGCGCGCGAGCAAGCGCGCAATGTCTGTTTCGGCAACCGTCTCACTGCAGATCATTCCTTCGATGGCGTACAACGCCGGATGGAGCATTTCGACGCTCAATGCGGGTGCCGAATCACAGATGCCTTTGAGTGTTTTTTCGGCGGACTCCAGCACCTGCAACGGCATCTTCGCACGCGCCGGCGCCAGCAGGATGCGGCTCGCGGCCTTCGCAAGAAACGGTCCGTTGGTGGTCGACCAGCGCACCGGCAAGACACTCGGATCGGTATCGAGCGGGAGCGCTGCCATGCGCGTGCCGTCGGCGAACTGCGCCAGTGCGGCGCCAAACCGGGACCACAACGCCTCGGGCACCTCGATCAATCCGCGCGCCTCTGCCTTCGCGAGACCTCCGACGAGCATCGCCAGATCGAAGCAGAACTGCGTGCGGTTTCGCCAATCGTCGACGATACCCGTCAGATGGATCCGGGTCGGCGGCAGGGTGCTATCTCCGTAGCGGCGCTGTACCCAGGTCAAAGCGAGTTGCGCCTTTCGCCGCGCGGCGCTGAGGTCTACCGCGCCGCTTGCCAGCCAGTGCAAGTAGTAGCCGGTGATCTCGCCGTAGACATAGTCGACCACCGCCGAGGATTCGATTGTTCCTGCGACTGCACCAGCCTCAGGGCCGGAATCCAATTGCGCCGGTCCTTCGATCAGCCAGTTGCGAAGCAGGGCCGCTTTTGTCGCTGCGGCGATCGCAGCACCGGTCACGCGACGACCGGTAGTGGGGTGGGTGCTGACTCGAGCGCTCTGATGAGAGTGTCAGCGATGCGCACGCCGCTGCGGCCGTCGCCGAACGGTGATTCGATAGCGAAGGGAAGGGCAATTGGCCGTGGTCGCTCCAGGGCCAGCATGATTGCGTCGCGGATCATTGCCTTGTCGAGTGGCACCAGACGCGTTCCGCCGAAGGCGAGCGCTTCGGGGCGTTCCGTTTCCTGACGTGCCACCAGCACTGGAGTGCCGAGGTAAGGCGCCTCCTCTTGAATTCCGCCGGAGTCGGTGACTACAAGTGCCGAACGTTGTAACAGCCGTACAAAGGTGCGGTATGGCATCGGGTTGGTCAGCCGAATTTTCGGGTGTGCGCCGAGCAGCCGTCGAATGCGTTGACCGACGATAGGATTCGGATGAACGGGACAGACGACGTCGAGTTGCGCGCAAGAGTTTATGGTTTCGAGCACAGCACCACACACCAGATCCAGACCGCGTCCGTAGTTCTCGCGTCGGTGTAGCGTCAGCGTGATCGTGCGCGGCGAGTTCGCTGCGTTGTCATCCGCTTCGTCCGATCGAGTCTCGAGCGCGAGGCGGAGTTCGTCGATGACGGTGTTCCCGACGACGTGCACGCGTGCGTACGCGATACCTTCGTTGTGCAAGTTCGCCGCAGCGCCTTGCGTCGGGGCGAAATGCCAGTGCGCCATCGGCGCGATTCGTCGCCGAAACGCCTCTTCCGGAAAGGGCCGCATCGGATTTCGCGTGCGCAATCCAGCTTCTACGTGCGCCAGCGGAATCTGTAGGTCTCGTGCGGCCAGTGCGCCTGCATACGCGGTGGACGTGTCGCCCTGGACCACGACGGCGGCCGGTTGGAGTTCTGCGAAGCAGCGTGCCAGAGACTGCCGCAAAGCGGTCACAGTACGTGATAGGGACCCGCCAGACTCGGGTGACGGCAGTTCAATATCGACGTCAAGTCCGAGATGGGCGAATGTCTGGCCGACGAGCGTACGATGCTGCCCGCTGTTGATCAGGCACACGTCGATCGATGGGTGGCTCTTCATCGCGCGTACGACCGACGCAGTCTTCAGGCATTCCGGACGAGTCCCAGCCACGATTACTACGAGCGGGTTGTGAAGGCGCCTGTTGAAGCCCATCGGGATAGTTCTCTGGATCGGACCAAGCCCCGAGTTCGCACTTGGCGAGCCCCTCGACGGCGATGTTTGCGTTGCGTTGGCTGCAAAGTCAATCAAATCCAGCGCCGCGAACGGAACGGTGACGGCGTATGGCAACGTGGCGGTGGTCCGAACTATGGCGCTTCGCGTGCAGTAGCGCATTGTCGAGTACGCAGCCCACGACAATCGTCAGGAATCGCGTGTTTCCGATGCTTTCATTGCGCTCAAACGCGCCATTACGAATTCGGTCAGTGCGGTGACGCTGGATGCAATCGTCTGGTTGCTAGTATCGACGACAATTTCCGGATTCTCCGGCGCTTCGTAAGGCGCGGAGATGCCGGTGAAATCCTTGATCTCTCCCGTGCGGGCTTTCTTGTACAACCCCTTGGGGTCGCGTTGCTCGCACGTGGCCAAGTCCGCCGCCACGTACACCTCGTGAAACTTATCCCCTGCCGCGCGACGCGCGATCGCACGATCGGCGCGATACGGCGAAATGAACGCCGAGATGCAGATGACGCCCGCGTTGGCAAACAGCGCGGCGACCTCGCCGACGCGACGGATGTTCTCGGTCCGATCCTCATGAGAAAACCCCAGGTCGGACGCGAGTCCGGAGCGCACGTTATCGCCATCCAGAACGTAGGCCTGAAAGCCGCGCTCGAAGAGCGCTTCCTCAAGGGCGATTGCGAGAGTGGATTTACCGGCCCCGGATAGCCCTGTGAACCACAGCACCGCGCCTTTGTGCCGATTGCGTAGCTCGCGATCTTCGGTCGACACGCGATGCTCGACGCGCGTGATGTTCTTCGACTTGCGCTCAGGCATCGGAGCCCCACGTGAGAAAGGCCGGATGGTGGGGAATCGTCGAATTGAAGTCAACGCGACGCGCGATCTGCGGACATGGGGCGCGCGATGTGACGCATTCAGTTGGCGTTCAGCAGAAATCGGATAACAATGACGCGCGCAATTTGGTCACGTTGGGGATTAGCGATGAATCGAACGACTTCTATCGGTGCGGTATTGTTGGTCAGCCTCTTTTTGGGCGCGTGTCAGACCACGAATCCGTATACCGGGCAGCAACAAACGAGCAACACCGCGAAGGGCGCCGGGGTCGGTGCCGCAGCCGGCGCGATCATCGGTGCACTCGCCGGCGGGTCGCGCAAGAGCGCGTTGATCGGCGCGGGTGTCGGCGTGCTGGCCGGTGGCGCGGTCGGCAACTATATGGACAAGCAGGAAGCGCAGCTGCGCCAGCAGCTGGCCGGAACCGGCGTCAGCGTTACGCGTAACGGCGACAACCTCATTCTGAACATGCCCGGCAACATCACGTTCCCGACGAATCAATCCGACGTGAACGCGAGCTTCTACCCCGTGCTGAACTCCGTCGCGCTCGTGCTCAAACAATACGAGAAGACGATGATCGACGTGGTAGGGCACACCGACAGCACCGGCACGATGCAGCTCAACATGCAGCTGTCGCAGGCGCGTGCGGGCTCGGTCGGCCAATACCTGCAGAACCAAGGTGTCTTGGCTGCGCGTATTCAGACCCAGGGCGTGGGACCGCAGTATCCGATTGCATCCAACGATACGGTCGAGGGGCGTGCACAGAATCGGCGCGTCGAACTGATTCTGCGTCCGCTTACGGCTTAACCGCGCCTACTTGAAGTAGTCCTTCACGTAATCCGACAGCGCGTCTGCATGGACGCGCAGAAGTCCACCATCTTCTTCGGCGCCTGCAACGACATGTCCGCCGACGTGGCGGCCTTCACGGACGATGTGCTGGGCAGAGACCACGAATTGGCGAAGTGAATTG
>JANLUG010000217.1:0-4377 GCA_031363335.1 Gammaproteobacteria bacterium | reverse complement strand
TCGATGAACACCGCGTCGTGATCGTTGCCGGCGAAACGGGCTCGGGCAAAACCACCCAACTGCCGAAGCTCTGTCTCGCGGCCGGGCTGGGAGTGCGCGGGTTGATCGGTCACACGCAACCGCGCCGGATCGCGGCGCGCGCGGTGTCGAGGCGCATTGCCGAGGAGCTTGCGGTTCCGCTCGGCCAACAGGTCGGCTATGCGGTGCGGTTCAGCGATCAGACGTCGGAGCGCACGCTGATCAAGGTGCTGACGGACGGTTTGTTGCTCAACGAGATCAACAGCGACCGGACGCTTTCGGGCTACGACGCGTTGATCATCGACGAAGCGCACGAGCGCAGCTTGAACATCGACTTCCTGCTCGGCTACGTCAAAGTGCTGCTCGGGCGGCGGCCCGATCTGAAAGTGATCATCACGAGTGCGACGATCGACGTCGCTGCGTTCGCGAAGCATTTCGAGGGCGCGCCGGTTGTGCAGGTGAGCGGTCGCGGCTACCCGGTCGACGTCGTGTACCGCCCGCCCGAGGTTGCCGATGTCGATCAGGCGCAGCAAATCCTCGACGCGATTCGCGACGTCGAACGGCGGCCCGTGCAACGCGCGAGCGACATCCTGGTGTTTCTATCCGGCGAGCGCGAGATCCACGAAGCGTCGAAGCTGCTGCGACGCGAACTGCGCGAGCGTTACGACATTCTGCCGCTCTACGCGAGGCTGCCGGTTGCGGAGCAGCAGCGCATCTTCGCGTCGGGCGGACGGCGTCGTGTCGTGCTCGCGACGAACGTCGCCGAAACGTCTTTGACGGTGCCGAACATCGGTTTCGTGATCGACCCGGGGTATGCGCGACTCAGCCGATACAGCTACCGGTCGAAGTTGCAGCGATTGCCGATCGAACGCATTTCGCGCGCGAGTGCGGATCAGCGTAAAGGGCGCTGCGGGCGCATCGCACCCGGCGTGTGCTATCGCCTGTACGACGAGACGGATTTTCTTGCTCAACCCGAATACACCGATCCCGAGATACGCCGCACGAATCTCGCGGCGGTGGTGCTGCAGATGCGCGCGTTCGGCCTCGGCGACATCGCCACGTTTCCGTTTCTCGATCCGCCGGAGCCGCGCGCGATTCGCGACGCGTTGACGCTGCTGACGGAACTCGGCGCGCTGGTGGACGATCGTTTGACACCGGTCGGTCGCAGCATGGCGCGATTGCCGATCGACCCGCGTCTGGGACGCATGTTGGTGGAAGCGTCCACGCACGGAGCGCTGAGTGAGTTGCTGATCATCGCGAGCGGTCTTGCGCTGCAGGATCCGCGCGAGCGGCCGTTGGAGTTTCGCGCCGCGGCGGATGCCGCGCATCAGCAATTCGCCGATAAACGATCCGACTACATGTCGTATCTGAACCTCTGGAACTGGCACGAGTCGTCGCGCCAGGAATTGTCTGCGTCGGCATTGAAGCGAGCTTGCCAGCAGAAGTTCCTGTCGTTCCTGCGGATGCGCGAATGGCGCGATCTGCATCGTCAGCTGCTGCTCGCGATCCGCCAGCTGGGGTTGCGAGTGAATGCGAAGCCGGCCGAATACGAGGCCATTCATCGCGCGATTCTCGCGGGTTCGCTCAGCCTCATCGGTCTCAAAGACGAACGGGGCGAGTACCTCGGTGCGCGCAACCTTCGCTTTCGCATTTTCCCCGGTTCCAGCCTGGCGGCATCGCACCCCAAATGGATCGTTGGCAGTGAGATCTCGGAAACGCAACGCATTTACGCGCGGTGCGTTGCGGTAGTCGAGCCGGAGTGGGTCGAGGCGGCTGCGCAACATCTGCTGAAACGAAGTTACAGCGAACCGCACTGGGACCCGCGTCGCGGTGAGACGGTCGCATTCGAGAAGGTCTCGCTGTTCGGATTGCCGCTGGTCGAGCGCCGCCGGGTCAGTTTCAAAAACATCGATCCTTCGTTGGCCCGCGATATTTTCATCCGCGCCGGACTGCTGACCGGCGCGCTGACGACGAAGGCGGAGTTTCTCCGTAGCAACCTGGAACTCGTGCGCGAGATCCGCGAACTCGAGGCGAAACAGCGACGGCGCGATCTGCTGGCGTCCGACGATGTACTGGCGGCGTTCTATGCGGAACGCATTCCGGCGGATGTGTGCGATGCGAGAGACCTCGAACGGTGGCGCCGCAGAGCAGAACAGCAGGCGCCAAGCGTGTTGTTCATGTCGCGCGACGATGTGCTGCAAAAGGCGGATGCGAACACCGGCGCGGATGCATTCCCTTCGACGCTCGTACTGCACGATGTCGAGTTCCGACTGCGCTACAGCTTTGCGCCGGGTGCGGTGGACGACGGTGTTTCGTTGCAGGTGCCGCTCGGTTTGCTCGCGCACGTCCGCCAGGAACCGTTGGACTGGCTGGTGCCGGGATTGCTCGGCGCCCGCTGTGAGGCGCTGATCCGTGCGCTGCCGAAAGCGCTGCGCAGACCGCTTGCACCGGTGCCGGAGAAGATTGACGCGATCGTCCCGGCGTTACTGCGCGGCGACACGTTTCGGCACGGTCGTCTGGAGCGGGTTCTCGGCGAGCGGCTCGAGACATTCTTCGACGTACGGATTCCGCTCGATGCGTGGAACCTCGAATCCGTCGATGTACACCTGAAGATGAACGTGCAGGTGCGCGACAACAAAGGCGGCCTGGTCGATCAGGATCGCGATGCGGGTGCATTGCTCGCCCGGCTCGAGGCGCGTGTTGCGCAGCGAATCGGCGCGCAGGGCGTCAAAGCGTCGCTCGAAGCGCACGAATTGAAACAGTTCCCCGCCGCTGAAGTTGCGGCACAACGCGTGTTGGATGACGGTGAAGGGCGATTGATCGTATATCCGGCATTGGCGGATCGCGGCGATAGCGTTTCCCTCGTGATGGCACCGACCGCGGCCGAGCAGCGTCGTTTGTCGCGCGATGGCTACTCACGGATGATCCTGCTCAGTGAAGCGAAAACAACGCGCTTCCTGCAGAAGCTGGTGCGCAATGAGCGCGATCTGGGGCTGCAGTTCGCGCCCCTCGGTTCGGCAGACATGCTCACAGACCAGCTATTGCGCGCGTCGGCGTGGAACTGCTTTTTCGAAGCACGCGAGTTGCCACATTCCACGGCCGAGTACGATGCGCGCGTCGCGCAGTATCGCGGCGACTGGCCCGCCTGTTTCGAAACGTTGGTGCGTCATGCGAAAGCGGTTTTAGCCGCGCGATTCACGGTGGTGGGTGCGCTCGCGCAGGCAAAGTCACCGGCGTATGCCGCCGCAGTTCGCGACATGAACGCGCAGTTGCTGCGGCTCGTTCCCGCGGACTTTGTCGATCGCGTTCCGTTGCGTTATCTGGGCGAAGTGCCGCGGTATCTCGAGGCGCTGTCGCATCGCCTCGATGGTTTGCAGGGGCGCGTCGAGAAGGATGCCCAGGTCGTCGCCGAAATGGCCGCGTTCGAAGCGCGTCTTGCACGTATCGTCGACAAGCTCGGTAACCGGTCGGATCTCGAGGACATGCGCTTCATGATCGAAGAATATCGCGTGGCGATGTTCGCGCAGCGCTTGCGCACGAAGGGCAAGGTTTCCGCCAAACGTATCGACTCGACGCTGGTTCCGCTCGAGGAAGAAGCGGGCGTGCGTTGAGTTCGCGTCGGGCTCGTACATCAGGATGCTTGCGATATCATCGCGGCTCGATCGACACACAATGGGGACATTCGATGTTGAAGCGCTGGATGATTGCCGGTCTGCTAACCGGGCTGACGTTCAGCGCCTTCGCGGATACGAACGGATCGGACCAGCCGTCCGATCCGTGGCAGGGCATGAATCGAAAGGTGTTTGCCTTCAACAACGCGATGGACCGGTGGGTGCTGAAGCCGGTCGCAAAAGGCTATGCGAAGGTCACGCCGCGACTGCTCCGGCGCGGCATCAGCAACTTCTTCAGCAACCTCTCGTATCCGTTGGTCATCGTGAACGATTTTCTGCAAGGCAAGTTTCACGACGGCGCGAGCGACACCGGTCGTTTCATCATGAACACGACGCTGGGGATCGGCGGACTGTTCGACCCGGCGGCCGGCGCTGGACTGCAACCGCACGACGAAGACCTCGGCCAGACGTTTGCGAAATGGGGCGCCGGGTCGGGTCCGTACCTCGTGCTGCCATTCCTGGGTCCGTCCGATGTTCGCGACGGCCTCGGTTCCGCAGTCGGCCTTGCCGCACAACCCGTGCGTTATCTGATCGATGACGAAAAGACGCGCTACGGATTGATGGCGTTGAACTTGATCGAGACGCGCGCGAGCCTGCTCGATGCCGAGCAGTTGATCAGCGGCGACCGCTACCTGTTCATGCGCGACGCGTATCTGCAGCGGCGCGAATACCTGATCAAAGACGGTCA
>JANLUG010000211.1:0-4350 GCA_031363335.1 Gammaproteobacteria bacterium | reverse complement strand
CGACCGTGAAATTCGGCAGGTCATCCGCGCGCGGCATGCAGTAGTCCATGAACGAACCGGTGATCAGTTGGCCGGTTTCATCGTAGATGCCGTGTTCCAGCAACGCCTGGCCGATACCCTGTGCGATGCCGCCGTGCACCTGCCCTTCCACGATCATCGGGTTGATCACTTTGCCGAAGTCGTCCACCGCGACGAAGTTCGCGATGGTGACGACACCGGTATCCGGATCGATCTCCACTTCCGCGATGTGCGTACCGGCTGGGTAGGTGAAGTTCTGCGGATCGTAGAACGCTTTCTCCGACAGGCCCGGCTCGAGTTCATCCAACGGATAGTTCGAGGGGACGTACGCCGCGAACGCTACTTCGCCGAACGTCATAGAGCGATTGCTCGCATGTACCGAGAACACACCTTTCTCGAAGTCGATGTTGTCGGCTTCCGACTCGAGCATGTACGCGGCGATTTTTTTGCCCTTCGCAATGACTTTGTCGGTGGCCTTCACCAGCGCCGAACCGCCGACCGCAACCGAACGCGACCCATACGTGCCAAGACCGAACTCGATGCGGCCGGTATCGCCGTGCACCACTTCGACGTTTTCGATCGGCACGCCGAGCCGTTCAGAGACGATCTGCGCGAACGTTGTCTCGTGACCCTGGCCGTGACTGTGGGAGCCGGTAAACACCGTGACCGAGCCGGTTGGGTTCACGCGCACTTCGCCGCTTTCATAGAGACCGACACCCGCGCCAAGCGCGGTTGCCAGTTTCGACGGCGCCAGGCCGCACGCCTCGATGTAGCACGAGAAGCCGATGCCGCGTTTGAGACCGCGTGCGGCCGATGCCGCTTTGCGCGCGGGAAATCCGCTGTAGTCGATCAACTCGAGCGCTTTGTTCAAGCTCGCTTCGTAGTCGCCGATGTCGTACACGAGCGCAACCGGCGTCTGATACGGAAAATCTTTCGGTTGAATGAAATTCCTGCGCCGCAGTTCCATCGGATCGATCTTCAGTTCGCGCGCTGCCGTCTCGACGATACGTTCAACGACGTACGTCGCTTCAGGGCGACCGGCGCCGCGATACGCGTCTACCGGCGCGGTATTCGTGAATACACCGTCCACTTCGACGTAGATCGCCGGCGTTCGATATTGCCCGGCGAGCAACGTGCCGTAGAGAAACGTCGGCACGGATGATGCGAACGTCGACAGATACGCGCCGAGATTCGCGATCGTCTTCACGCGCAAACCCAGGAAATGACCTTGCGCATCGAGCGCGTGTTCCGCGTGCGTCACGTGATCGCGGCCGTGCGCATCGGAAAGGAACGACTCGGAACGTTCCGCCGTCCACTTCACGGGGCGTCCAAGTCGACGCGACGCCCAAGCGACGGTCGTCTCTTCCGGATAGATGAAGATCTTCGAACCGAAGCCGCCGCCGACATCGGGCGCGACGATCCGCAACTTGTGTTCCGGCGCGAGTTTGACGAACGCCGACAACACCAGGCGTGCAAGGTGCGGATTCTGGCTGGTCGTATAGAGCGTGAACGATTCGGTGCTGCTCTCATACACGCCGATGGCCGCACGCGGTTCGAGCGCGTTCGGTATCAGCCGATTGTTCGTGATATCGAGCTTCGTGATGTGCGCGGCGCGCGCGAACGCCTGCTCGGTTGCCGCTTTGTCGCCCAACTCCCATTCATAGCTGCGATTGGCGGGAACGTTGTCGTAAATCTGCGTCGACTTCGTCGCCTCTGCCACGGATACCACCGCTTCGAGTTCTTCGAAGTCGGTCATCACCGCATCGGCGCCTTCGCGTGCCGCTGCTATCGTCGTCGCAATGACGACACCGTACGGTTCGCCGACATAGTTGCAGTTCACCGCAGCCAACGGCGGATGCGGCGGTTGCCGCATGTCGCTGCCGTCTTTCGATTTCACGAGCCAGCCACAGGGTAAATCGCCGAGTCCGTCGGCCGCCATGTCGCGTCCGGTCAGCACCGCGAGCACGCCCTCCACTTCCATCGCCGCGGCCGAGTCGACATCGACGACGCGCGCTCGCGCGTAGGGTGAACGCAGGAACACCGCGTAGACCTGGCCGGGCTGATTCATATCGTCGGTGTAACGACCGCGCCCCGTTATAAAACGCACGTCTTCGAAGCGTCGAACCGATGCACCGATTCCTGTACCCGTCACGGCGGCGGCACTCATGACACGCGACTCCCCATTTCGGTCGCCGCGGTCAGCACCGCACGGACGATGTTGTGATAGCCGGTGCAGCGGCAGATGTTGCCTTCGAGGCCGTGCCGCACCGCTGCTTCATCGAGATTCGGCGAATTCTTCACGAGGTCGATCGCGCTCATGATCATGCCCGGCGTGCAGAAGCCGCATTGCAACGCATGACATTCGCGAAACGCGGCTTGCATCGGATGGAGGCGTTCGGGTGTGCCGATTCCTTCGATCGTGGTGATCTGCGCACTATCGGCCTGCATCGCCAGCATCGTGCACGATTTCACGGAGGCACCATTCATGTGCACGGTGCACGCACCGCATTGGCTCGTGTCGCAGCCCACATGCGTGCCGGTCAATCCGAGATGGGTACGCAGCAGTTCTACCAGAAGTGTGTTCGGCGCGACGTCGACCGAACGCGCTTCACCGTTGACCGTCAACGCAACATTCACGTTGTCCCTCCCTTCGCTCAAAAAATTTCTAGTAGTAGTTGTTGTTACGACTCACGCTGCGAGCACGATCGCCAGTACCAACACCGCGAACGCGATGATCCAGATGATGCCTTGGCCACTGCGTTCATACCCCTCAACCGGCGGCGCAGCGACTTTCTCGGCCTGCCCCGGTGCAACGAGTTCGCTGAACTTGCGAAAGAAATCGTCAGCCATTTTACGGGCAGCGCCGTCGATCAGCCGCGAGCCCACTTGCGCGAGCTTGCCGCCGACATTCGCATCTACCTGATAGCGCAATATCGTTGCGTCGCCGTCTTCGACCAGCGAAACGCGCGCAGCACCTTTGCCGAATCCGGCGGCGCCGCCTTTGACGCTGCCGTTCAACGTGTAGCTCGACGGAGGGTTCAGATCGGAGAGATTCAGGTCCGCGCTGAAGGTCGCGCTGACGGGCCCGACCTTCGCTTTGATCGATGTCGTGTACGCGTCTTCGGCGACCTTCGTCATGCTTTGACAACCTTCGATGCACTGGGCGAGCACATCCGGGTCGTTGAGCGCGAGCCACACCTTTTCTCGCGCAGCGGCGATCCGATATTCTCCGGTTTGTTGCACTGCGACCTCCCCAATGGGACCGAACTCTCGCACGATTCCGGCCCCTGCTCAAGAATACTTCGCGCGCGCTTTCGGCCTCTTGGTTGAACAGCTTGAACGCTACGAATCTTCCCACACGTCGCGCATCGCCGACGTGCTCTTCGAGCAACGATTTTAGCTATTCCGGCGAACGCGTTGACTAACCATTTCTCTGAGGGGCGACTCTGTTAGATGGGTTCGCCCGCCGCGCGCGCGCGGTCGAGCCGGCTGATTTCATCGGACTCGAGATATCGCAGCGCAAGTACGAGAAACGCAACGGCTCCGACCAACGGCGTGAGTCCCCACAGCATGCCGAGGCGCAGCGCATCGGCAGGACTCGTGCCGGATGCGGCGAACACGTCGCTCAGTTGCCCGATCGTGAACGGGCCCAGCGCGAGCCCGATGAACGTGACCATCAGCAGATAGAACGCGGACGCCATTGCACGCATACGCGGCATGACGAGGTCGTTCACCGTTCCGGCGCCGGGGCCGAGCCACATCGGCGAAACCATGCTGAACAGGAAGCTGCACACGTATGCCGTTGCGACATTGCCGGTGGTCAGGAACACGGTAGCGATCGGAATCGTCAGCACGGGCGCCGCAATGCCGACCCACAGCCGCGCGTTCACCGAGCGCGAGCGCAGCCGATCGGAGATCCAGCCGCCGAACGTCACACCGATCATGCCGCCGAGTGCCGCCGTCAGGCCGAGAATCGTGCCCGCGGTGGAGGCATCTACACCGTGCACGCGCCGCATGAACGGCGGCGCCCAGAAACCGATGCCGTACGTCACGAACGCGATCAACGGAAAACCGATCGCAACGCAGCGCAACGCCTTGCAACGGAAAATCATCGCGAACGCGACGGGGTCCTGCGATGCGAGGTTCTGACCCCACGACAACGCCGCGTAGATCCCGACCCCCAGCGCGATCCACTGCGTCTTGTTGCCGACGAGTTCGATCATCACCACCACGGCAACGGCGACGATTGCCGCCGCCGCGATGTTGTTCAGCAGCGCGCGCCGTCCGATGCGCGCGGCTGCGATGAGCGTCAACGGCGGCAGCACCGCCAGC
>JANLUG010000202.1:0-3269 GCA_031363335.1 Gammaproteobacteria bacterium | reverse complement strand
GCCGCCGATGCCTTCTCCGCATCCGGCTTCGCAACGCCGTATCTGCTGCTGCCGGCGCTGATCGCTGCGCTGTTATCTGCGGTCGCCGGATACCTGCTCGGATTGCGCCTCGACGCGGTTCCGGAACTCGAACAGAGCGGCGAATCGATGGAGCTGACACCGCCCGGCGAGATCACCGAATGGTTGCTCGCGGTAAATCTGCTGAACCTGATGGCGCTGCCGGGGAAAGATCGATCAGACGTGTTGGGCGAAGTGCGCCGGCGCGCGACGCGCGTGGCTCGCCAGCACGGCGCGATCGCAAGCGACCTGTCGAACATCGGCATTCTGCTGACGTTCGCCGACGACGATGCGGATCAATGCTTCAAGGTGCTGTGCGCCGCGCTGCTGCTGGCCGAGAGCCTCGACAATTTCAACGAAGCGCTGCATCTCGCCGCTCGACCCGAAATGAAGTTCCGCTTCGGCGCGCATGTGACAACCCGCCCGAGCGATATACCGAGGGACGCGAATTCAGACGCCGTCCAGGATACCGTCGTGCTCAGCGCCGTGGCGCCGGAAGGATCGATCGCCGCGAGCCATGAAGCATTCGAGCGGTTGCCGCGCCCCGAGCGATTCATCGTCGAGGAACAGACCAATCCGATCTTGCGCACGCTGACAACGGCGTCGCACGAAAGCTGCGTGATCGTATCGGCGGTTGCCGATGCATACGGCGCCGCGCTCGACCATCAGGCCGAGCTGCTGCGCTCTCAGGAAGATTCGACCTCGACGCCGTCCACTCTCTGAAAACCGCGCGGCAATTTGTGGCCGCGCAGCGCGCGCTGGCCGACATAGTGCTCGAGGTCCTTCAGCTTCATACGTAGATGCCGCTGTCCGGCGCGGACCAGCAACTGATCCGATTCGGAAATCACCGCCACCGCGATCATCGTCTCTTCGCCCGAGTTGAACGAAGCGCTCGGCACGTTGATCAGTTTGTTGCCTTTGCCGCGCGCAAGCTCCGGCACTTCGCTGATCGGAAACGCCAGCATGCGGCCCTGGTTGGTGATCGTCACCACCAGATGATCGCCTTCGTGCACGAGCAGCACCGGCGCGAGCGCGGTGCCGCCGTTCGGCACGCTCAACAAGGCCTTGCCCGCGCGGTTCTTGGCAACGAGATCGCCGAGCTTCGCGACAAATCCATAGCCGGCGTTCGACGCGAGCAGCACGCGCTGGTCCGCGCGCCCGATCAACACCCCGACGAATCGTGCGCCTTCGGGTGGGTTCAGCTTCCCGGTGAGCGGTTCACCCTGGCCGCGCGCCGACGGCAAGGTATGCGGCGCCAACGAGTACGCTCTGCCGCTCGAATCGACCACGGCGAGCACGTCGTTGCTGCGACCCTTCGCCGCCATCAGGAACGAGTCGCCGGTCCGATAGCTCAATTCGACGACGTTGACGTCGTGGCCCTTCGCCGCGCGAATCCAGCCCTTCTCCGACATCACGATGGTGATCGGCTCGTTCGTCAGCAGGTCTTCCTCGGTGAAGGCGGCCGCTTCGTCGACTGACGCAAGCGGCGAACGTCGCGCATCGCCGTGCGTTTCCGCATCGGCGAGCAATTCCTTCTTGACCAGCGTCTTCAAGCGCGCCTTCGACTTCAGCGTCTTGTCGATGTCCGCCTTTTCGGCGTCGAGTTCGTCGCGCTCGGTGGTGAGTTTGATCTCTTCGAGGCGCGCGAGCTGGCGCAGGCGGAGGTCGAGAATCGCATTCGCCTGGATCTCCGACAGCGCGAACTGCGTCATCAGCTCGGCCTTCGGATTGTCTTCCTCGCGCACGATGCGCACGACTTCATCGATGTTGAGATAGGCGATCAGCAGACCGGCGAGGATGTGCAGCCGCTGTTCGATCTTCGCCAGACGATGTTCCAGCCGTCGTGTGACCGTCGCCTGCCGGAACACGAGCCATTCGCGCAGCAGATCGGCGAGACCTTTCACGCGCGGCCGCATGTCGAGGCCGATCACGTTGATGTTGACCCGGAAACTGCGCTCCAGGTCTGTCGTCGCGAACAGGTGGCTCATCAAGCGTTCGAATTCGATGCGGTTCGAGCGCGGCACCAGCACCAGGCGCGTCGGATTCTCATGGTCGGATTCGTCGCGCAAGTCGACGAGCATCGGCAGCTTCTTCGCCTGCATCTGGCCCGCGATCTGTTCGAGCACCTTTGCGGGAGACGCCTGATACGGCAACGCCGTGATGACGATTTCGCCCTGCTCGACGGAGTACACCGCCCGCGACCGCACGCTGCCGCGACCCTCTTCGTACATCTTCTCGAGTTCCGCGGGCGGCGTGATGATCATCGCCTCGGTCGGGAAATCGGGTGCGCGGATGTGTTCCATCAAGTCGCGCGTGGTCGCCTTGGGTTCATCCAACAGGTGCACGCAGGCGCTCAACACTTCGCGGATGTTGTGCGGCGGAATATCCGTCGCCATGCCGACGGCGATGCCGGTGCTGCCGTTCAGCAGAACGATCGGCACCCGCGCCGGCAGCAACGACGGTTCGGTCAGCGTCGCATCGAAGTTCGGAACGAAGTCGACCGTGCCTTGATCAACTTCCGCCAGCAGCAGCTCGGCGAAACGCGACATCCGCGCCTCGGTGTAGCGCATCGCCGCGAACGATTTCGGATCGTCCGGCGCGCCCCAGTTGCCTTGTCCATCCACGAGTGGATAGCGATACGAGAACGGCTGCGCCATCAGCACCATGGCTTCGTAACAGGCCGAGTCGCCGTGCGGATGAAACTTGCCCAGCACATCGCCGATCGTGCGCGCCGATTTCATGAACTTCGCCGCGGCGTTCAAACCGAGCTGCGACATCGCGTAAACGATGCGTCGCTGCACCGGCTTCAGCCCGTCGCCGATGTGCGGCAGCGCGCGATCGTTGATGACGTACATCGAATAATCGAGGTACGCCTTCTCGGTAAAGGTTTTCAGCGGGACCTGTTCGGTCTCGCCGGATTCTGAATGAGTCGTCATAGTCTCTTTCCGATATGGATCAGGCGATGCTTGCCTGATTGCCCTTCGTCTCGAGCCACGCGCGCCGATCGCCCGCGCGTTTTTTCGCCAGCAGCATGTCCATCAGTTCCAGCGTTTCTTCGGGCGCGGCCAGCGTCAGTTGCACCAACCGACGCGTATCCGGATCCATCGTCGTTTCGCGCAGCTGAATCGGGTTCATCTCGCCGAGACCCTTGAACCGCTGCACGTTGACGGCACCGCGTTTCTTTTCGGCCGCGATGCGATCGAGGATGCCCT
>JANLUG010000195.1:0-6334 GCA_031363335.1 Gammaproteobacteria bacterium | reverse complement strand
CAGCGGCACGCGCGGCCCGGCCATCGTGGGAATGGAGGCGAGCAGGCCACGCGTGTAGGGGTGCTGCGGCCGTTCGAAGAGCCCTGTCACCGACGCCTTCTCGACGACGCGTCCGGCATACATCACAACGACCTGATCCGCGATCTCCGCGATGACACCCAGGTCGTGCGTGATGAAGATTACGGACATACCGCGTTGCCGGCGTAGTCGCTCGATCAATTCCAGAACCTGCGCCTGAATCGTGACATCGAGCGCCGTGGTCGGCTCGTCGGCAATCAACACATCGGGGCGGCACGCCAGGGCGATTGCGATCAGCACGCGTTGACGCATGCCTCCCGAGAGTTGGTGCGGATAATCGTCGATGCGACGATCAGGGGCTGGGATGCCGACCTCGGCCAATAGTTCGACTGCCCGGCGACGCAACGCGGTGGAATCACGAACATTTTCATGCAGGCGCAACATTTCCATCAGCTGACGCCCGACGCGCTGAACAGGATTCAGCGCTGTCATGGGCTCCTGAAAGATCATCGAGATCCGGCGGCCGCGAATCTGCTGCATCGCATCCCTCGGTAGCCGCAACAGGTCCTCACCGTTCAGCAGAATCCGACCGCCAACAACGCGACCGGCCGGTTTTGGCAACAGCCCCATGATCGACAGCGCGGTCACGCTCTTACCGCAGCCGGACTCGCCGACGATTCCAAGTGTCGCTCCCGCGGCCAGATCGAAGCTGACTCCGTCGACGACGCGCACGGTGGCTTCGTCGCCCTCGAACTCGGTCGTCAGCGACTCGACGCGAAGCACGATGTCACTCAAGATCGCGACGCCTGTATGTCTCGTCCTTCTTGAAAACCGGCGCAAACGTTTCGCCCGCCGCCATGGCCGCGCGAATGCGGCGCTTTTCGTCGACGTCGATCCAGAACAATCCACCGGCCGAGTAGACTCCCGCAGAGAGTTCCAAGGGATCGAACAACTGATCAGTAGTGCGCGCTCCGAGCCATGCGGGCAACTTGACCCAATTCCAGGCCGCTTCGCGTGTGTACGGCACCTTGAAACTCGGGATCACCGCACCCGATTCGAAGACCATCTGTTCGAGCCGGTGCGCAAGTTCGACGCGTTCGCTCTTCGCAGACGATGCACGATACGCGTCGATCAGCTTGTCCATCGTCGGATCGTCGTGGTTCATCAGGTTGTTGGTCTGCGGGACATGGGCGTTGACGGAATGAAAGAACTGCCAATATTCCGGGGATATACCTTGTGATGCCCATGTCATCCATGCGATCTGGTGCTTCTTCTCCTGCATCTGCTTGAAGGAACTCGCCGAGTCGAGCAGCGAGAGTTCGAGTTCGATGCCTGCCTTCTTTGCCTCTTCGCGCAGGACGACGAGTCGATCGGTGTGGTAGGGCGAGCCGTAGGTGACACGCAGCGACAGCCGGCGGCCGTCTTTCACGAGGATTCCGTCCGGACCGCGATCTCGCCAACCCGACGCTTCGAGATACGATCGCGCCTTCGCGAGGTCGAATTCGCGCGCGTGAATTGCGAGGTTGTCGTATTCGCCGAAACCCTCGTTGAAGGTCTGCATGCGCGCATAGTCATTGCGCAGCACGGTTCGGATCACTCTGTCGAAATTCATCGCGTGAGCGAGCGCGAGTCGAACATTGCGGTCCTTCAGAATCGGGTCATCTTCGTTGAGAAACATGCCCGACGCGGGCTGCGGCAGGTCGTTGTAGAACCAGTAGCGGCTGATATAGCCGTTGTCGAACACAGGACCCTTGGCTTTGTCGTGCCAGAATTGCGGAATGACCAGGCTGAAGGTATCCGTCTCCCCTTTCAGAAAATGTTGGAAGTCGACGTTGTAGTCACGCACCACCTTGATCCGGATCTTGTCGGGGTTGAAACGATGCTGGTAGTACTTCCGGTCGTTCGCCCACCACTTCGGGTCGCGCTCGAGCTCGATGTACCTTCCTTTGCGAACTTCGGAGATCCGGTAAGGGCCGGTGTTCGGCTCGATTTTCCAGTTGTAGTCGGATACCCATGCGTCGCTGAGCTGATGAAAGTGCTTCGGCACCACGCCGATGCTGTACTCGTACATCAACTCTTCTGGCGGCCTCGGCGCCACCCCTTCCACGCCGACGATGCGGTCGCCGTATGCTCGAATGTCGACAACCTGGGTGGTGTAGTAGTCGTTGTACCATGGCGCCACGATGAACTTTGATCGCATGAAGTCGCGTGTGAATTCGAAATCGGCCGCAGTCACCGGAACGCCATCCGACCAGCGCGCGTCCTTGTCGATCCGGTAGTAGACGGTCTTGCCGTCCGCATCGAACGCCCAATGCGACGCTAACGACGGAATGGGGCGGCGCGTATTCGGGTGCCACTCCACCAGACCCATCTGGTTGTGTCGAAGATAGGAAGCGAAACCACCGTTCGAATCCGGTCCGACGCGTCGCAGCGTCAATGGAAACGAAGACATCGACGTCCGGAATGTGCCGCCACGCTTTGCTTCTGGCGCGGCAAACGGCGGGTCTACGTCGTTGGTTATCCAGACGAGGTTCTCGGGGAGTCGATCCGGTAGGCCGAATGCGAATCCCGGCAGGAGCAGCGCCGCCGCTACGAGCAGACGACACCGCCACGTCGCCGATTCATTCATAGTAGGTAAACCGCTTCGGATCGAATGCTTCGCGAATCGCCTCGCCGATATACGTGACCATCAACAGGATCACGATCATGGCGATTACAACGGACGTAACGATCCAAGGAGAGTCGAGGTTGTCGGTGCCCTGCGATAACAGGTCGCCCCAACTCGGCGTGGGTGGAAGCAAGCCGAAGCCTAGATAGTCGAGCGCCGTCAGCGCCGTGATGCCACTTGCTATCGAGAACGGAATGAACGTGACGATGACGGATACCGTATTCGGCAGTATGTGCCTGGCGATGATGCGCGTGCTCGACGCGCCGAGCGCACGTGCCGCCATCACGTAGTCGCGCGTCTTCTCTTTGTAGGTCGATGTCCGCATGTACCACGTCATCGACATCCAGCCGAACAACACCATGACGAATGTGAGCGTCCAGAACGTCGGCACCATGATCGACGCAACGATCATGATTACGTACAGAAACGGAACGTTCGACCACACTTCGATCACGCGTTGAAAGAACAGATCGAATGCGCCGCCCCAGAATCCCATCGCACATCCGACCGCGATGCCGATCAGGTAGTTGCACAGCAGCAGTACGAGGGAAAATCCGATCGCGATGCGAAATCCATAGACCAGACGCGCCACCACGTCGCGGCCGGTGGTATCCGTTCCAAGAAAATGCCGCGCGTCGAGGGACGGTGGATACGGCGGATATGCCGACTCGCGCAGGTCGTTCTCGAATGCGTTGTACGGAATCGGCGGCATCAATACCCAACCGTCGCCACTGTCGGACAGGGCAACCCTGAGCTCTCGATAATTAGTCTCATAGTCGTAACCGAGACCAAACGTCGTTCCGGGCAGGAACGCGCCATACGTAGGGAAATACAACGCACCGTCGTAGCTGACCACCACCGCGCGGTTATTGACGAGCAGTTCGGCCGCACACGACATCGCCAGCAATACGGCCAACGCCAACGCCGCGTAGTAACCGCGCTTGATCGATTTGAATCGATGCCACTGCTTATGCGCGAGCGGACTGAGCGTCATCAGCTGCCTGCTTCGCCGCTACCGAACTTGACGCGCGGATCGACAATGGCAACGCACACATCCGAAAGGATGTTGCCAATCATGAACAGCAGCGAGGAAATCACCAGGATACCCATGACGACGGGGTAGTCGCGCTCTACGAGCGACTCGAACCCGAGCAGTCCGAACCCATCGATGTCGAATATCTTCTCGATGAGGAACGACCCCGTCAGGATCAACGAGATGTTCCCGCCGAACGACGTTGCGATCGGCACCAGACTGTTTCGGAACGCGTGCCGAAAGACCGCGCGCCGAAAGGTCATTCCCTTCGCGATCGCGGTGCGTACGTAGTCGGCGGCCAGATTGTCCATGAGCGAGTTCTTCATCAGCAACGTCGTCACTGCGAAGCTGCCCGCAACGTAAGACAGCACGGGCAGAACGGCGTGCCTTACGACATCGCGAAACTGTTCTTCCGCCGACAGATCGTCGAAATCGTCGCTGACAAAACCACCGAGGGGAAGCCAGTCCAGCTTCCACGCGAACGCCGTCAGCAGGCCGATACCGACGACGTATCCGGGGATCGCATAGCCGATGAATACGAGCGCGGAGCTGACGCTGTCGAACAACGTTCTATGGCGAATTGCTTTGACGATGCCAAGAGGAATGCACACGCCATACGTCAGCATCAATGTCGCGATGCCGTAGAAAATGGAGATCGGAAAGCGGCTCTGAATGATGTCCCAGACCGGCTCTGAGTAGCGCGTGGACGTACCGAGGTCCAAACGCACGACCTTAGACAACCAGCCGACATAGCTGACGAAAATGGGCTTGTCGAAACCGTAATACGCTTCAAGCTGCGCAAGCTGATCTTTCGATAGCGCGCTACCGCCCTTCCCGCCCGCGGTGTTCACGACGTGGCCGCCCGGCTGCGCCGCCATAGCAGCCTCGTTCAGCATGCGTTCGATCGGCCCGCCGGGCACGAGACGCGTGAGAGTGAAAACGAGCAGCGAAACGCCGAGAAAGGTCGGGATGATCAGCAAGAGTCGCCTTACGAAATAGCTGGTCACGTCATCATCACGCGGGTCGCACGCTCGAAACGAAAGTTCGACATGGTACTCGTCCGACAGCGCGGCTCCAACGCGCTGACGTCCGCATGTTAGATTCGGATACCTCTATTCGAACTCTCACGCGCAATGACAAAACCTGAAACTGCAGGACTTCCCCAACCACCCGCGTGGTTCGAGCGCGCTCTGGCCGACCGCGGCGAAGAGGGTCGCGTTTCGGTCGATGGCGTATCGATCGCATACCGCGTTTGGGGCCGGCGCGGTCGCCCCGGCGTCGTGCTCGTTCACGGCAGCAACGCGCACCTCGAATGGTGGCGATTCGTGGCGCCGTTTCTGGCTGACCAGTTTCGCGTGGTCGCGCTCGACCTTTCAGGCAACGGCGAGAGCGGCTGGCGCGACCGCTACACCGGACGCAATTTCGCGGACGAAGTGTGGGCGGTGTGTCAGGCCGCCGAACTGGGACCACGCCCATTCGTCGTGGGCCACAGCTTCGGTGGTTTTGTGGTACTCGAAACGGGCCACCACTATGGCGACCGACTCGGCGGCATCGTGCTCGCCGATTTCACTGTGAGCCCACCAGAGGACTACACCGAATGGGGCGGACGCGCGGAGCGCGAAGGGAAGGTGCGCCGCGCCACACGCGTGTACGCAGACCTCGACACCGCGCTCGGGCGCTTTCGACTCATTCCCGAACAACCGTGCCAGCATCCTTATGTCGTCGACTACATCGCGCGACAGTCATTGCGCGCCGTCGAGGGTGGATGGACGTGGAAGTTCGACCCTGCACTGTTCGATCACCTCGAAATGGGCGCGGATCAATGCGACAAATTCGTGAAGCTGCGGTGCCGTTCCGCGGTAATTCTCGGCGAACACAGCGATGATTCGGGAGCACAGAGCGCCGACTACATGGCGCGCATCACGGCAGGCATCCTGCCGATCATCACGATTCCAGAGACCTTTCATCACATGATGTTCGACGAACCGCTGGCCACGGCAATGACGATCAAGGCATTCGTTCTTGCGTGGATTCGCGACGACCGTCGCGACGAAATGAGCGCTGCGTTGTCGCGCCATGAGTGACGTTTGCTCGAACGCGCGCGCGGCGTATGCTCCGGGGACGCAACCGACGGAGTGAATCGTGCGAAAGACCTGGGTCGTCGTTGCAGATCGGTCACGCGCCCGCCTATTTTCCGTCGTCACACCGAAAGGACCACTCGAAGAACTGGAAGACCTCGTGCATCCGGAAGCTCGCGCGCACGAACGCGATCTGACGAGCGATCGACCGGGCCGCTCGAGCGATCACCACGCGCTTGGAACCGAACATGGCGCGCGGGACCAGCAGGCGCACGAGTTTGCGCGCGAGATCGCCGGACGATTGGAAACGGGTCGCGTCGAGAATCAGTTCGAACACCTCATCGTGGTGGCGGCGCCGGACGTCCTCGGAATGTTGCGGAAAACCATGAACAGCAATCTTTCAAAACTGGTCGTTCTCGAGATCGACAAGAACGTCACCCAACGCAAGGCCGCCGATATCCGCAAGATGCTGCCGAAGTTCCTGTGACATGAGCGCCGCGATGCGCCTACGTGGAGCGCGGCGTAACCCTATACGCG
>JANLUG010000184.1:0-1907 GCA_031363335.1 Gammaproteobacteria bacterium | reverse complement strand
GCGGCGAGAATTGCCCCTCGATCACGCGCCGCGGAAAGCCGCCTCCTCCACCGCGCTATAGGCACATCCAATCAAAGCAGAACTCGACGCGCGAAGTCAGCTGAGCGCTTCCACCGGCAGCGCGACACCGTGAATCGCGTGCGCCGCGTCGGATGCGAGGAAAGCGATGGCGCGCGCGAGATCGGCAGGCGCCACCCACATCGAGTGGTCGGCGTCTGGCATGTCATCACGGTTGCGCGCGGTGTCGATGATGCTCGGCAGGATGCAATTGACGTTGATGCCGCTGCCTTTCAATTCGTCGGCAAGACTCTCCGTCAGGCGGATCACGACGCTCTTCGACGCGCAGTACGCGCCCATCCGACCCACGCCCTTCAAGCCTGCACGCGCGCCGATGTTCACAATCTTGCCGCTGCGCGCCGCGAGCATCGACGGCACCGTGGCGCGCACCATGTTCAGCATCGTGCTGACATTCAGATCGAACATGAACTTCCACGTCTTGTCGGTCGTCTCGTGTACCGCTTCGCCCATCGTGAAGCCGCCTGCGACGTTTGCGAGCACGTCGATGTTGCCCAGCTGCCGCGTCACCTCGGCAACGATCGTTTGCGCCGCTTTCGCATCGGTGAGATCGCCGATCAACGAAAGATGCGGCCCCGAGTTCGCGACGATGTCCACCAGCGCGAGCTTTGCGCCCCGACTCGCGAACTCGTTGGCGACTGCCTTGCCCAGCGCACCGGCCGCACCGGTGATGACGACGACTTTGCCGTCGAAGTCGCCCGTTGCCATTTATGCCGCCCCTTTCAACTCTTCGAGCGCCTGCCAGTGCAGGTCGCCGAACGTCCCATTGGGATTGATCGGCTGAATGCAGACGTGGCTCGCGCCGGCGTCGAAGTGCGCCTTGATGCGTTTTTTGATCGCTTCGGCAGAACCCCAGGCGAACGTCGCGTCGACGAAGCGGTCGGAGCCGCCGTTCGCGAGGTCGTCTTCGGTGAGACCCATCCGCAACCAGTTGTTGCGGTAGTTCGGAAGACCGAGATAAATCGCCGCGTTGGCGCGCGCGAGCGGTCGCGCTTTCGCAGGATCGGTTTCCAGGATCACTTTTTGTTCGACGCACAGCCACGGCTTCGGCCCGAGTATTTTGCGCGCCATCGCGGTGTGGTCAGGAGAGCTGAAGTACGGATGCGCGCCGGTGCACATGTCGCGCGCGAGTTCGAGCATCTTCGGCCCGAGCGCGGCGATGACGCGCGGCGGCGGCTCCGACGGTGGCACCGCACCGTACGGTGACGCATCCATCTTCGCCAGATAGTTGCGCATCGTTTCGACGGGTTTGCCGTATTGGAGGCCACGAACGCCTTCGACCATTGGTTTGTGCGACACGCCGAGGCCGAGCAGGAAGCGGTTGTTGGATTGTTCTGCGAGGGTTTTCTGGCCCGACATCGTCACGCCGGGTTCACGGTGATAGATCGACGCGATGCCGGTCGCAACGATGAGCTTCTGAGTTTTTGCGAGCAGCCACGCGGCGTGCGCGAACGGGTTGCGGCCGGTTGTTTCGGGTATCCACAGCGCCGAGTAGCCGAGCCCTTCGATGCGCTGCGCGGTCTCTGCGGCTTTGTTTGCCGGCATGGTCTCCGTGAAATACCAGACGCCGAGTTTCCCTAGATTCATGTACTACCCCTTAACGTTGTTGGCTGGGCGATTCGCTCATTTGCCTTTGAAATCGCCCGGACGTCGTTCCGATACCGCGCGGACACCTTCGTCCGAGTCCTCGGTACCGCGCAGCCATTGCTGCTCCTTCAACTCGTGTTCGGTCGCAGCGGCGATCTTTTCGGCGAGACCTTGCCGCACGGTAGCGCGCACCGAGACGACCGCGAGCGGTGCATTCTCGGCAATCTCCATCGCCAGCGCGCGCG
>JANLUG010000128.1:0-4042 GCA_031363335.1 Gammaproteobacteria bacterium | reverse complement strand
AGAAACGCTCCGACATCGACACGCAGCCCATATATAGGCTGTCCATCAGTTCCGGTTCATAACCGCGGCCGAGAATCAGTTCGGTGCTGCCGCCGCCAATGTCGATGACGAGGCGCCGATCGGCCGCCGGTCCCATCGCGTAGCAGACACCTTTGTAGATCAGCCGCGCTTCTTCGCGACCCGAGATGATTTCGATCGGGTGGCCGATCACCTGTTCCGCGCGGGAGATGAACTCCCAGCCGTTGTGCGCCTTTCGCAATGTGTTGGTGCCGACCACCCGCACGCTGTCGGATTTCAGATGGCGCAAGCGTTGGCCGAAACGCGACAGACACTCGATGCCGCGATCCATCGCCTGTCGCGACAACATATCGTTGGCATCGAGTCCGGCGGCGAGCCGGACCATTTCCTTCAACCGATCCACGACGTGGATGCGGCCGTTGTGCTGCTGCGCAACGATAAGATGAAAACTGTTCGAGCCGAGATCGAGAGCGGCGAGCTGAGTGTCAGGTTCGGGAGCCGAGGCGGTGGGGAGTGTTTCTGCCATGCTTGGCCGCCGACGAAAGCGCAATTGTAGCGACTCGGCGGCGTCAGGGAAGCGCGCGCGGATTCTAGATAGCGAGATCGGGCGGCAGAGGGCAGTCGAGCGTTGCAGCGATGCCGATCAACAACGCGCGTTCCGATGTGGTTGCACCGTCGGTGAGCGCGCACGCCGCACACCCTTTGATGAGCCGCGGTTTTGCCAGCGGATGCACCGCGCGCAGATCGCGCAGTGCGTCGTTGAGGCGGGCAAAGTTCGGATCGGACGCGGCGACGAACCGCACATCGAGTTCCACCGCCGCTGCGCCCGCTTCGAATGCCTTGTGTTGTGCGTCGATGTCGTCGGTGCCCGCTCTCGCAATCGCCGACAGCGTCTGCGCGACCTGATCGTGTACGGTATCGAGATTGCGATGTCGCACGGTGATCGAGAGTGGACCTTCGAAATGCGGCTTGAGCGACTTCAACAGCACGCGGTGCATCACCCATTCGAACAGATCGACGCGTTGGTCGGCGCGAATCAGCGCGATGACGTCTGCGACGAAGCGGTCGTACTGCGGCCGCGACATCGTCAGCAGCGCCGGCACCGACATCGATACCAACGTCAGCCGTTGCAGATCGTCGAGCGTGCCGATCACGGCTTCGATTTCCGGCAGGTGCCCGATGACCTGCGGTTCCAACACGCCGGCGAGTTCTGCGCGACTCGCGCGATCGGCAGGCAACAACAAGACATAGATCAGCGCGCGAGCAGACCACGGGTCGTGCGAGGCGTCTACGAGTCGCGTCGGTAATCCGGCGATCATCGTCTGCGCCTGCGTCAGACTGGCAGCGCTCGGATTACCCACGGCGCCGACGACCGCGTCGTGCGGAACGGTTTGTGCACTTGCAGTGAATCCGACCAGGCCGTCCGGTGTGTCGGGCATGTCTGAGACGGGCGCGCCGGTGAGGAATTTTCCATCCCAGCGCGGTTCGATGGCGCGGATCCGGAGCGGCAGCGGTGGGTGCGTCGCCATCAAACCGTTCATGAACAGCGTGACCGCCTGGCCAAAAAACATGTGGCTGACTTCGTTGGCCCGCGTGTTTGTCAGCGCCGATCCGCTCGCCGATCCGCCGATCTTCTTCAACGCATTCGCGATGCCGTGCGGATTGCGCGTGAACTGCACCGACGCCGCATCAGCGAGGAATTCGCGCTGCCGGCTGACCGCGGCTTTGATCAGATTGCCGCAGAACGTGCCCGCGTAGCCGATTACGAACAGCCCGATTCCCAACACGATCAGCGGCATCGCATTCGAGTTGCGACGGCCGCTCGTGTTGGCACCGCCGCGCAGCAGCAAGCGGCCGACGATGCCGAGAAACAAGATGCCGTTGAGCAATGCGATCAGGCGCAGATTGAGGCGCGAGTCGCCGTTCAGCACATGGCTGAACTCATGGCCGATGACGCCTTGTAGTTCTTCGCGATTGAGATACTCGAGCGTTCCCGACGTGACGCATACGACGGCGTCGTCGGTGCCGAAGCCTGCCGCAAATGCGTTGATGCCGCCCTCGTCGATCCGATAGACCGCGGGCACGCGGATGCCGGATGCAATCGCCATCTCTTCGACGACGTTGAGCAGACGCCGTTCCGCGAGCACTACGGTACTCGGATCGATCTGCCGGCCGCCCAACATTTCCACCACGGCGCGACCGCCGGAACGCAGCGCGAAGTACTTATAGAGACTCGCCCCCGCGATACACATCAGCACTGCGGCGGAAATCAGCAACCACGTCTGCGTCGGCTGATCGTGCAGCGTCTGGTTCACGCCGTGCGCCAAACCGGTAGTGGTGGAGAATGCCAAGGCTATTGCTACGAGCACGTTCGTTGCGACGATCAGGCCGACGATTGCGATCGCGAACAACGCGACGAGCTGCCACGTCTTGCGGCGAGCGCGATCCTGCGCGGCGAAGAAGTCCATTCGACGTGGTCAGCCGATCAGAATTGGACTTTCGGCGCGTCCTGAATCGCGACGTGGTCGGCGAATTCCAGCAACGACGCGTTGGCGCTATGGCCGAATGTCGCTGCCAGAAGTACAGGGGGGAATGTCTGCTTGTAGGTGTTGTACTCGGTGACCTGATCGTTGTACGCCTGCCGCGCGAACGACACCCGGTTCTCCGTGCTCGTCAGTTCTTCGGAAAGCTGCATCATGTTCTGATTCGCTTTCAGATCAGGGTACGCCTCCATTACGACATTCAGTCGCCCGAGCGCGCCGCCGAGCGCGCCCTCCGCGCTCCCGAGCTGCTCCATCGCGCGTGCGTTGCCAGGGTCCTTCGCCGCGGCCGACAAGCCTGCGACGGCCTGATTGCGAGCCGCGATGACTGCCTCGAGGGTGCCGCGCTCGTGCGCGAGGTAACCCTTCGCCGTTTCGATCAGATTCGGAATCAGGTCGTAGCGGCGTTTCAACTGCACTTCGATCTGCGAGAACGCGTTGACGTAGCGATTCTTCAACGTGACGAGCTTGTTGTAGATCGCGATGACCCAGACGACGAGTACGACGATGATGCCGAGGAACGTCAATGTGCCGAATCCCATGCTCGAACTCCGTATCGTGATCAGACCGGGGCTGAGTCTAGCAACGCCGGCAACCGCTGTATCGCGGTAGGTTCAGCGTCATTCATTGATGCGCCATCATCCAGAGCGCGAGCACGACTCCGATCAAGCTCAACGCCGACAACGACCCGACGATGGCGCCGCTGCGCTGCCAACCGGCGAAGGTCACCGAGTAGATCGCCTTCAACAGGTTGTTGGATGCCGCCGCGATCAGGATTGCTATGGCGGCGGACACCGAGCTGATCTCCGACGTGCCGCCTTGCGCGAGGCTGAGCACGAACGGATCGATGTCGGCTACACCGACGACGCCGGCCAGCCAGTAAATGCCGACGTCGCCGAAAACCCTGACGACCCACATGGACGCCACCGACGTTACGACGAACAGCACGGCAAACACGAGCGCCGCCGACAATTCGAGGGGATTCGAAGCCGGCGGCGGTTCTGCGCTGCCTGCCGCGTCGCCATTGCGGCCGAATCGAAGACACGCCGCTGCCAGCGCCAGACCGATTCCGCACAGCAACGCGAGCGGCCCCAACAACACCTTCGCAATGTGCCAGTTGAAGATCGCGACGACGATGAACAGTCGCAGATACATCAATGCGGTCGCCAACACGATGCCTGATCGATACTGACTGTGATTGCGAGTGTCTTCCTTGAGGCGGCGCGACAGTACGACTGTGGTCGCGGTAGATGAGTACAGTCCGCCAAGCATCGAGGTAACGAACAGACTGCGCCGCGCGGTCAGCAGCCTCTGCAGCAGATAGCTTCCATACGACAGCGACGAGACAACGATGACGGCGAGCCACACCTGGAATGGCGTGATCGGCGTCAGCGACGTAACAGGCTCGTTGGGGAGTAACGGCAGCACGATG
Organism: Gammaproteobacteria bacterium; assembly: GCA_031363335.1. Taxonomy (GTDB): domain Bacteria; phylum Pseudomonadota; class Gammaproteobacteria; order Pseudomonadales; family Azotimanducaceae; genus DATJGR01. Next base: position 52 of record JANLUG010000128.1, on the reverse strand, counting down.
CCGGTGAGTATCAAGAACTGGCCGAGCGTGATGATCTCCGGACCCGGAAGCC
>JANLUG010000109.1:0-10395 GCA_031363335.1 Gammaproteobacteria bacterium | reverse complement strand
CGCTGCAGCTCGGCGTTTACGCGGGCGTTCTCGCGTTGCAGTTCGACGATGGTCGGCTCGCGCGACGAAGTGCGCCGGCAGTCGCGCGCCAGTGTCAGTCGATCCAGCTCGCCGCGCTCGGTCAGATAGGTTGCGATGGATTCGTCCATCAGCGCCGACGAGTCGGCGTCTGCGTCGCCGCGCCAGATCCGTTGCTTATAGAAGTGCGCCAACGGTTCGGTACTCGACCCGTTCGTGTAGCTCTCGAGCAGTATCAGGGATGGCAGCTGAGCGTAAGGTGTGGTCAAAGCCGCCTCGAGCAGATCGATGCCGGCGATGAGGCACTCGCCGGGCGGAATCGTTTCCGCGCGACCCAGGTCGAATGCTTCGTCTCGACCGATGAATCGCTGTGCCTTCAGTCGTAGGCAGTAGGCGTCATGCGCATCGTCGAGCTGCGGTGGCACCAGCCACCACACCGGGTAGCGGCCCGCCAGCAGAATCGCCGATCGGTAGAATGCGTCGCGCGCGAGATGCGGCGTGCGTAGACGGCTTCGGTGTGCCTGCTCTTCGGCCGGATCGAGCAACAGGGTCTGCAACGCAACGCCGTGATCGGCCGCGTATCGAACGAGGCGCGACAGCTTTTCGCCCAATGCGGCATGCGTCGCGAATGCGCAGCAGACGCTGAGCTCCAATAGCTCGCCCGGCAGCGCGGTGACGTAGACCGCCTGGATCTGCGAACGCCGTTCGACGAATCGCTCCAGTACGAACGACAGCGCCATCTTGCGTACCGCGTTGGTCGCGCGGCGATCCGGCGTGTAACGGTCGATGCCGCACGGCATGTCGAAATCGACGAAACCGGGTAGTGCTGCGTGGTTGCTGTGCAGCAGTAGCGGCAGCGCGTCGACGAAGGCGCGCTGTTCCTGCTTGAGGCGGGCGCGCAACGCCTCGAGACGGTCCCGGTTCAGACCCAGGAAACGTTCGCGCAGTGCGCGCAGCGACTTGCGGTCGATCTCGTCGTCTGTAGTAGGGGACGGCTGCATACCCTGGAGTATAGGCAGCCGATGCCGATCGGCCTTCGCGGGGTCAGGCGGTCATGCGATACGGACCCGCCCGCGCGCAATCGCGGCCCGAACCTGAGCCGGTGCGGTGCCGCCGATATGGTTGCGCGCGTTGACGGAGCCCTCGAGCGTCAGCACGTCGAACACCGAGGCATCGATGATCGGGCTGAAGCGCTGCAACTCAGCCAGCGTCAGGTCGCTCAGCGCCACGCGCTTGGCAATCGCGTGCGCCACGCAGCGTCCGACCACTTCATGCGCGTCGCGAAAAGGCAGGTCCTTGCGCACGAGATAGTCGGCGAGATCCGTGGCGGTGGCGAAGCCGAGCGCCGCCGATTCGCGCATCCGGTCGGCGCGTACGTCGAGGTGCGGCAGCATGCCGAGCATCGCGGTGAGGCAATCCTTCAAGGTGTCCACTGCGTCGAACAGCGGCTCCTTGTCCTCCTGATTGTCCTTGTTGTACGCGAGCGGCTGGCCTTTCATCAGGGTCAGCAGGCCCATTAAATGGCCGAACACGCGGCCGGTTTTGCCGCGCACCAGCTCGGGGACGTCGGGGTTCTTTTTCTGCGGCATGATCGATGAGCCGGTGCAGAAGCGGTCCGGCAGGTCGACGAAGCCGAACTGTTGCGACGACCACAGCACGAGCTCTTCCGACCAGCGCGACAGGTGCATCATCGCGATGCTCGCAACCGAACAGAACTCGATTGCGAAGTCGCGATCGCTGACGGCATCGAGGGAGTTTTCGCAGATCGCGTCGAAGCCCAGTTCGCGCGCCGTGAACGCGCGGTCGATCGGAAACGTCGTGCCTGCGAGCGCCGCGCTGCCGAGCGGCATCACGTTGACGCGGCGGCGCAGTTCGGTGAGCCGCTCCCGGTCGCGCAGCAGCATTTCGAACCAGGCCATGACATGGTGACCGAACGTCACCGGCTGCGCCGTCTGCAGGTGCGTGAATCCCGGCATGATGGTGTCGGCGTGCGCATCGGCCAGGTCGAGCAGGGCGACCAGCAGCTGCGTCGTCACGGCGTGGAGCGAGTCGATCTGATCGCGCAGATACAGGCGGATATCCGTGGCGACCTGATCGTTGCGGGAACGGCCGGTGTGCAGGCGTTTGCCGACCTCTCCAACGATCTCGATGAGGCGGGATTCGATGTTCATGTGCACGTCTTCGTGCGCCACCGACCATACGAGTTTGCCTTCGTCGATTTCCTTGTGGATCGTCGTAAGGCCGTCGACGATTGCGCCGCATTCGTTTCCTGAAAGCACGCCGACGTGCGCCAGCATGCGGGCGTGAGCGATGGAGCCTTGAATGTCGTGGTGGTATAACCGCGCATCGAATCCGATCGATGCGGTAAATCGCTCGACGAACCGATCAGTGGGCTCGCTGAAGCGACCGCCCCAGAGTTTTCCAGAGGCATCGGAGGCGTGGGTTGCGTCGGACATCGCAGCTTCGATCGTTGGGGAAAGACGGGCGATTATAGCAATTTGAAGCGAGCTTCTTGGGACGCAGAATGGGAGAGCTAGTGGCGGCGGCATCGATTGATCAGGCTCGACCGACCCGGTTCGTCATCCCCGATCTCTGCAATGCACCGGCTCTCAGCGTCGTCGTTCTGGTCGGTGAACTGCTGGTGCTCGTGCTGTTGTTCGCGGATGGGCCGCTGACGTGGGAAGGCTTGGCCCTGAAGTCGCTCTACGTCCAATGGGTGGTGCTGATGAGCGCCGGCGCGTTGTGCGGTACACGTCGATGGCTTGCCCAGATGGGACTCGCGCGGGGTGCGCTGCTGGCGTTCGTGATGATCGCATTGCTGACGCTTGCGGTCAGTCTCGGTGCTGACCGGGTCGTTGCGGGGACGATGAGCTATCGCACGGTACCGGTGGATTGGATCGCGATTGCGAAGCAGTTGGGGATCGCCTGCATCATCGCCGGAATGGTGTTGCGCTACTTCTACGTTCAGCAGCAATTGCGGGAGCAGGAGCAGTCGGAGCTGCAAGCCAGAATTCAGGCGCTGCAATCGCGGATCCGCCCGCACTTCCTGTTCAACAGCATGAACATCATCGCGAGCCTGATCTCGGTCGATCCGGACACCGCCGAGTCGGTGGTGGAAGACCTCTCCGAACTGTTCCGCGCGAGTCTCAACGATGCCGGCAACCAGGTGCTGCTGACGGAGGAGCTCGAACTCTGCGAACGCTACGTGCGGATCGAACAGTTACGGTTGGGAGACCGACTGAAGCTTGCATGGGATATCGGTGAGTATCCGCCGAGTTTGAAGATTCCGTTGCTGACGCTGCAACCGTTGCTGGAAAACGCGATCTATCACGGCATCCAGCCGCTGCCCGATGGCGGCACCATTTCTCTCACGCTGCGTTACGATCGCAAAACGGTCAGCGTACGAATCACGAATCCGCTGCCGAGCGCGGAGTATCGAACGCAGACGCAAGGCAACAAGATGGCGGTGAACAACATCCGCAGCCGGCTGAATGTGTTGTACAACGATGCAGCGGAGCTGACGGCAGAGGCGGAAGGCGACGTCTACGTGACGATGCTGCGCTATCCGCACCACGCGTTCGATGAATCCGGGACGATGAGAGGGGTGTCTTAAGCGGTGAAGGTACTCATAGTCGATGATGAGCAGCTCGCGCGCGATCGTCTCGCGCGCATGTTGAGTGACATACCCGGCTATGAGGTCGTCGGCCAGGCCGCGAACGGCATGCAGGCGGTGGAACGATGCGAGTCGACGCAGCCCGACGTAGTGTTGCTCGACATCCGCATGCCGGGCATGGACGGACTCGAAGCGGCGCGCCATATGGCGGGCATGGAGCAGCCACCTGCCGTCGTGTTCTGTACCGCGTACGAAGAGCATGCGATCGAAGCATTCAAAGTGCAGGCGGTCGGTTATCTGCTGAAACCGGTACGACGCGACGATCTGATCGGCGTGCTTGGTTCGGCGACGCGCACCAATCGAGCGCAACTGGCGGCGCTCGCGCAAGAGGAAGGATCGCAGCGCAGCCATATATCGGCGCGCACGCGTAAAGGCATCGAGCTGGTGCCGATCGAGGAGATTCGGTTTTTCCAGGCCGATCAGAAGTACGTGACGATGCGCCACGCCGGCGGCGAGCTGTTAATCGATGAAACGCTGCAGGAGCTCGAAACGGAATTCGGTACGCGCTTCGTCCGCGTGCACCGCAACGCACTTGTTGCAACCAAGTACATCGAGGGGCTGGAGCGCAACGAGGAAGGTCAGTACCAGATCCGCTTGCGTGATGTCCCGGCGGGCATCGACATCAGCCGGCGCCACGTTTCGTCCATCCGCAAATACATCCAGAAGCTATGACGATCGCGACGCTGCGCATCGCCACCCGGAAGAGTCGCCTCGCGCTCTGGCAGGCGGAATTCATCAAATCGCGACTGTTGCTTGCGAATCCGGGCCTGCAGGTCGAGCTGGTCGGACTGAGCACCCGCGGCGACCAATGGCTGTCTTCGCCCCTCAGTGAGATCGGCGGCAAAGGTCTATTCACAAAGGAACTCGAGGCCGCTATGGACGACGGACGCGCGGACGTGGCGGTGCATTCGATGAAGGACGTTCCGGCGGAGTTGCCGGCAGGATTTGTATTGCCGGTCATCGGGTTTCGCGACGAAGTACGCGACGTTTTCGTCAGTCCGCGGATCCGCTCGGTGGCGGAGCTTCCAAAGGGAGCGCGCGTGGGTTCGTCGAGCTTGCGGCGCCAGGCGCAACTGTTGGCGCGCCGCCCCGATCTCGTCGTTGCACCGGTCCGCGGCAACGTCAACACGCGGCTCGATAAGCTCGACGCCGGTGAATACGACGCGTTGCTGCTCGCGGGTACCGGTCTACAGCGTCTGGGTCTGGCCGATCGCATCCGCGAATTTCTCAGTCTCGATGAGAGTCTTCCGGCCGCGGGCCAAGGTGCGCTCGGGGTCGAATGCAGCGCGGACCGGCACGACGTGATGCAGTTGCTGCAATCGCTGAACGATCCCGTCGTGGCGCGCTGCGTGGGTGCGGAGCGTGCCCTCAGCCGTCATCTCGGTGCGGATTGCTCGTTGCCGATCGCTTCCTATGCGGTGGAACAGGGCGGGCAACTGCGAATGCGTGCGTTGATCGCGAACAGGTCCGGTCGTCGCATCTTGAGTTGCGCGGTGACCGGCAATGATCCCGATGCGCTCGGCGCGCTGGCCGCGGCTGAACTGCGGCGTCAGGGCGCAGACGAGATCCTCGACGAATTGCGCCGGGGTTCCCATGGTGTCGATCGTTGATGCCGGCGCAAAGATACTCGTAACCCGAACGGAACCGGGCGCTTCGGAATTCGTGGAAGCCTTACGTCGAGCGCACTACCTCGCGGTAGCTTGCCCCGTGCTGGAAATTCAGCGGGTCGACGACTTAGCGGTGCACGAAGCGATCGCGGCGCTCGACCGATTCGACGTTGCCGTCTGCGTGTCGGGGCATGCGGTTCGATTCGCGTTGGAGTTGATCGATGCTGTGTGGAAGCAGCGCCCGGACCTCACATGGATTGCTGTCGGCGATACGACCGCGCGCGCGCTGGCGCAGCGAGGTATCGCGGCGTTGCATCCGGCGACCGAGTCGTCGGAGGGTATACTGGCGCTCGCGCCGCTCAGTCGAGTAGTCGGGCAGCGCGTATTGATCTGCGCGGGTCGCGGCGGGCGGCCGTTGTTGGCGGAAGAGCTTTCTCGACGTGGCGCCGCCGTGACGAGTCTGCAGCTGTATGAGCGCATCCCGACGTCTGTCGAACGTGCGGCGCGGCAGATTGCCGAGGCAGACACGATTGGTGCGGTGATCGTTTCCAGCGGCGACGGCGCGCGTGCTTTCGCGCGGCTCTGGCGCGTTGTGGGTGGTGACGAACGCGTCGTGGTGGTGGCGCCGTCACCGCGCGTGGCCGCTGAGCTGAAGGTTCTGAAATTCCAGCGCATCGTCGTATCTGACGGTGCGGGTGTGCCGGCCGTGATCGAAGCGCTTCGCGGAACTGACGAGGAATCGAGATGAGTGATGACGATACCGGCTTTGCGAGTCGGATCGGCGCAACGAAGGCGCCTGTGCGTCGCGGCGGCCGGGTGCTGGCATCGTTTGCGACGCTCGTCGCATTGATTGCGCTGGGTCTCGCCGGGTATCCGTACTACCAGCGCTTTGTGGTCGGTGTGCCCCTTGCAACGGACAGCGGCGAGTTCGAAGCGCTGCGGATGACGCAGCAGCGTCAGGCGGATGAACTCGTTCGGGTGACCGCGGAGTCGACGGCGTTCGATGCCAGGCTGAAGCAGCAACAGAGCCGGACTGACGCGCAGGGTGCAACCGCTGCGCCCGAGTCGATTGCGGCGCCGACCGCGATGCCGGATCGCGCGCTGAAGATCGCGGAGGCGGCTTTTCTGGTTCAAGGCGCCAACGATCGTCTGCTGGTGACGCATGATACTCGCGCCGCGCTTGTCATGTTGCTGGCCGCGCAGTCCCTCGTCGATCAGATCGACGACGCCGCGTTGGCGGATGTCCGCGCAGCGCTGACCAACGAGATTGCTTCGCTGCGCGACGTAGCCGCACTCGACATTGACGCGACGTTCGCGCGGCTCGAGGCGTTGCTGAAGGCGCTGCCGGAGTTGCCCGCGCGTGGTGGGCGATTTGTTTCCGCGCCCGGTAGCGTTCCGAGTGATACCGCGGCCGTTCCCGCAACGACGCTGGCATGGCAGAAGTTCCTGTCGTTGTTCGAGTTTCATCGTGAGAGTGCGACGGCACGGCCGCCGCTCGGTCCCGACGAAGCGACTTATCTGCGTTTGAATCTCGGACTGATGTTGCAGACGGCCGAACTCGCGCTGCTGCGCCACGACGATGTCGTCTATCAGAAAAGTCTCGAATCCGTGCGCCGCTGGCTCGACGATTATCTCGATACGAGCGCGCCGGAGGTGGCGGCTGCGCGTAGCGAAATCGATCAACTGCGCACGGTCCAGGTCGACCGAGTGCTGCCCGATGTCGGCGGTTCGCTGGTTGCGCTGCGCAGGCTGATGGCCCCCGTGCCGGCCGAGGCACCGAGTGTGCCGCCGAAGCCGAGCGATACTCCATGAGACGCGTGCTGATCTATCTCGTGATCGCGCTCATCGTCGGTGGCGCCGTCGGCACACTGATGGCGCGCGATCCGGGTTATGTGCTCGTCACGTACGAGAACATGAGCCTCGAGACGAGCCTGTGGTTTGCATTGCTTGCGTTGCTCGTGGGTTATTTCGTGCTGCGGGTGCTGATAGGCCTGCTGATGCGATTGATCCGCACCGGCGCCGGTGTGGCCGCGTGGCAACAGAACCGGCGCGCGCGCGTGGCTCAAGCGCGCACCGTGCGCGGATTACTGCTCGCCGGAGAGGGCGATTGGGCGGGCGCGCGCAAGGCGCTCGTTGCCGACGCCGAGGTGGTGGAGTTGCCGCTGGTGAACTACCTCGGCGCCGCGCGCGCGGCGAACGAGATAGGCGATGCGGCCGATCGCGACGCGCTGCTGCAGAAGGCAACTGAATCGACCCCCGGCGCCGCGCTCGCGGTCGGGCTGACGCGAGCCGAGTTGCAGATTGCGACACAACACTACGCGGTTGCGGTGCAGACGTTGTCGGCGCTGAAGGTGTCGTCGCCGAATCATCCGCGCGTGCTGCGGTTGCTTGCCGAGTGTCACGAGAAGTCGGGCGATTGGGGCGCGTTGCTCGCGCTCGCGCCGGAATTGCAAAAGCGCAGCGTCTTCCCACCGGATGCGCTGAAGCCGATGCTGTTGCGATGCTCTATCGCATGGTTCGAGCATCCGCCGACTGGCGTCTCGAGCGAGATTGCGCCGAGGTTGATCGCGCAATGGAATGCAGTCGACAAGGATCTGCGTACAGAGCCGCGATTGATCGCGGCCTACGTGCGGGCGCTCGAGAAGGCTAACGCAGGGGACGACGCAGAAGCGACGCTGAGCAGAGCGCTGAAGCAGGATTGGAACGACGAGTTGGTCGCGCTGTACGGTCGATTGCGGATCGAGCGAGCTGACCGCCAACTGGGCACTGCGGAAGGTTGGCTGAAGACGCGTCCTAACGACGCCACGCTGTTGCTGGCGCTCGGCCGGATCGCGCTTGCGAATCGGGATTGGGCGAAGGCGCGCGAATATTTCGAGGCCAGCCTGAAGCAGCGACGCAGCGCAGAGGTTTACGGTGAGTTGGGTCGTCTTTGCCTCGCGATCGGCGAACGCCCTCGCGCCGCCGAATTGCTCGCGCAATCGCTCGATATGAGCGGACAGCTACCCAGGTTGCCGCTGCCCCCAACAGCGCCCGACACTAACGCGGTGCGTAGCTGAACACGTCCGATTCGATCGACACGCCGGTAACGCCGAGCGCTTCGAGCGCATCGACAACCGCGTAAACGAACCCCGGACCGCCGCTGACGACGATCCTTCCGGATGTCGGCAGCGCGTGTGTGCGAAGCCACGCCACCGCCGCGTTCTTCGCCTGTGGTGTGTCGACAACCGCTTCATAGCGCAGCCATGGCGCGAGATTCCGCAGCTCGGCATCGCAGTAGAGATGGTCCGGTTGCGTCACGCTCCACACCAGCGTTGCTGGGCGGTTATGCGTCGTTTGCCGGAGGTGATGCAGGATCGCACGACACTGCGCGATGCCGGATCCACCGGCGATCAGCAGCAGATCGTCGTCGAGCGGTCCGTTGATCCGCACATCGCCGAAAGGACCTTCAATGGAAAGCTCGCTTGCGGCTTGCAGCAGTTCGTTCATCAACGCCGCTTCAGCGACGCCTGGTAAGGGTCGGTAATGCAACTCCAAACGGGGCAGGTGTTCCGAAGCGCTCGCGATCGACATCGGTATCCGAACACCGCCCGGGTGGACGACATTCAGATACTGGCCGGCGTGAAAAGCAAACGGCGCGGTAAGCGAAAGCGTGATCAGCCTGACGCCCGAATCATGGTGCGCAATCGAGGCGATGCGCGCCGGAACCTCGGGCAATCAGCGACTACCCTTCATGGACGCGAAGAACTCCGCATTCGTCTTCGTCGTGCGCAGCCGGTCGAGCATGAACTCGACCGCGGCGGTGTCGTCCATTTCGTGCAGCAATTTGCGCAGGATCCACGCGCGGTTGAGTTCTTCCTCCGTCATCAGCAGGTCTTCGCGGCGCGTGCCGGATCGACGGATGTTCATTGCCGGATACACGCGCTTCTCGGCGATTTTTCGCTCGAGGTGCAACTCCATGTTGCCGGTGCCTTTGAACTCTTCGTAGATGACTTCGTCCATCTTCGAACCGGTTTCGACCAGTGCCGTTGCGATGATCGTCAGACTGCCGCCTTCCTCGATGTTGCGCGCGGCGCCGAAAAAGCGCTTCGGGCGTTCCAGCGCGTGGGCGTCGACACCGCCCGTCAGCACTTTGCCTGACGACGGCACGATGGTGTTGTAGGCACGCGCCAGTCGGGTTACGGAGTCGAGCAGAATGACGACGTCTTTCTGGTGTTCGACGAGGCGTTTGGCTTTCTCGATCACCATCTCGGCGACCTGAACGTGGCGCGACGGCGGTTCGTCGAACGTGCTGGCGACCACTTCGCCGCGCACCGATCGCTGCATCTCGGTCACTTCTTCGGGACGTTCGTCGATCAGCAGCACGATCAGCACGACTTCGGGATCGTTCGCGACGATCGCTTTCGCCATGCTTTGCAGCAGGATGGTTTTACCGGCTTTCGGCGGCGATACGATCAGGCCGCGCTGGCCGCGACCGATCGGCGCGATGAGATCGACGATCCGCATCGACAGGTCTTCGGTGCTGCCGTTGCCGCGTTCGAGTGTGAGGCGGCGGTTCGGAAACAGCGGCGTCAGGTTCTCGAACAGGATCTTGTGTTTTTTGGTGTTCGGTTCGCTGAAGTTGATCTCGTCGACTTTCAGCAGCGCGAAGTAGCGTTCGCTATCTTTCGGCGGGCGGATCTTGCCGGCGATGCAATCGCCGGTCCGCAGGTTGAATCGCCGCACCTGGCTCGGCGACACATAAATGTCGTCGGGGCCGGCGAGGTACGATGAGTCGGCCGAACGGAGGAATCCGAATCCGTCCTGCAGAATCTCCAACGTTCCGTCGCCGTAGATGTCTTCGCCGTTCTTGGATTGTTTGCGCAGGATCGCGGCGATCACTTCCTGTTTGCGCGAGCGGGCGAGGTTTTCGAGGCCCATTTCGCGGGCCATATCCACGAGATCACCGACCGGTTTGCGTTTCAGATCTGTCAAATTCATATGATTATAAAAGCTTCAAAGTGCGGGTATTGAAAGGGGAGTCGAAAGGCGCCGGGCCGTTCGTTAAATCGCTAGAGAGATGTTCGAGGAAACGGGAAGGGAGGCGACTAGAACGAGCAC
>JANLUG010000104.1:0-2709 GCA_031363335.1 Gammaproteobacteria bacterium | reverse complement strand
GCCGTCCCCTTCAGCAGCTCGTTGGGCAGCGCTCCTCCCAGTTGCGCGACGACGCCGCCCAGCGCGGCGCCCGGAATCGGATGCGTGCTCGGCCGAAGCGCGCCCGGACCTTCCGGACCGTAGCCGTTCACCGACACATAGATGATCTTCGGATTGACCGCGCGCACATCCGCGTAACCGATACCCAGCCGCTCCGGTACGCCGACGCGGTAGTTGTGTATCAGGACATCGGCGCGCGCGATCAATCGATGCGCAATCCGCCGGCCGTCCTCCGACTTCAGATCGACGCAGATGCTCTCCTTGCCTGAGTTCACGCGCGCGGCGCCGAGCCCGCCCATCATGCCCCGAAACGGATCACCATCGGTCGGCTCGACCTTGATCACGCGCGCGCCGAGGTCGGCGAGCATCGAAGCACCCAGCGGCGCCGCGATGATTGTTGCGAACTCGACGACCGTCACCCCTTCGAGCGGTCGTCGGCGGGCCGGTGCCGATTTCGCCGAAGGGATGGAAACACGTCGCCGCATTGCCGAGTGGAGATCCATTTCGCCGATCGTGGGAACCTCGGTACCCACGCTTCCGGGTGTCGCATCCAGTCGCGCAACCACACCGAGCTGCCGGCCGAGCGGCGTCTCGGCGACGTGACCGTTCGCGACCAGATCGGGGTCGTCGAGCGCCTGCTGCGTCGTCTGATAGGAATGCGCCACGATTCCGCCGTCGGCGAGGAACAGCGCCATCCATTGCGCCGCGGTGCGCGTCTGCATGTGGGTCAGCAAACGGTCGCGGAACGCTTCGCGCGCTGCATCGGGCCACAACATCGGTTGATTGCCCAGCTCGGCCAACACGTCGTCGAGCCCGACGCAGCTCAAAAATCGCTCCAGCAGATGCGGCAACAGGTTGCCGAGCTGCAGCCAACGTCCATCCGCGCACTGCACCGGGTGATAGTTGATCGTCGGCATCAACGTAAACGGATCGCCGCCGAGCGGTGGTACTTCGAGGCCACGCTGCTGCAACTGCGGAACGAACAGCCCGCCCATTTCGAACGGCAGCAGGCCGCGCGCCAGATTCGTTTCGTATCGACAGCCGCGCCCGGTTTGTTCGCGCGCATAGAGTCCCGCGACGATGCCGGAGCACGACGCCTGCGAGATGGCGTGCGTGGCGACCTGCACCGCGCTGTAAACGGGTCCGTCGCGGTCGACCACGCCGCGGAAGATCATCATGCGACCGAGCCGTGCGGCCATGAGACCTTCATCGAGCGGCAGTCCGTCGAACGGCGTGATCGCGCCGTATACGAGGTCAGGTCGGTCGCGGCACAGCTGTTCTACATCGAGCGCTCGATCGGTCAGCACGGCATCGGCAGTGGCGGCGATCAGCGCGTGCAACCCCGCGTCGTCGCACACGACGCTGCGCTTGCCGCGCAGCCAGACGCGCGCGTGCGCTACTCCGCGCGCCGGATCGCCCGCGCGCGATTCGACCTTGATCACCTCCGCGCCAAAGTCGGCCAGCATCATGGTCGCCAATCCGCCGACAGGGCCGGACGTCGCATCGACGACGCGCAACTGCTCCAGGGGTTTCACGTGATCTCTCCGAATGCGATTCTTGAAGCCGCACCGCAAAGGAATCACACATGCAATTCGCGATCAACAGGCTCGACATGTCCGGTGTCGACGCGTTCGGTCGTTCGGCGGCAAAGGCGGAATCCCTCGGTTGGGACTACGGCCTGATTCCATGCTCGCCGCTGCTCGTGCGCGATCCGTACGTCATGCTGGCATTTGCTGCCCGGGCGACGCAGCGCCTCGTGCTCGGCACGTTACTCGACACACCGGTGATGCGGCATCCCGCGGCGCTCGCGTCGTCGATTGCGACGGTTGCGGAACTCGCGCCCGGCCGAACATTGCTCGGTCTCGGCGTCGGCGATACCGCGGTTCGTTTGAACGGACTGTCGCCGGCGCGCGTCACAACACTCGAGCGCGCGCTCGTACAGGTCCGTGCATTGCTCGCCGGCGACGCAGTGGACGTAGGTAGCGCCAGACCCGCGCGGTTGCGGCATGCGCAACCGGTGCCGGTATGGATCGCCGCACAAGGGCCACGCGCGCTGAAGATGGCCGGCGCACACGCCGACGGCGTCTTCATCCGTGTGGGCACGCACCCGCGCAGCATCGAACGCGCCTACCAACAGATCGTCGAAGGGGCACGAACGGCCGGACGCGACCCGGCGGAGGTGAAGATCGGCGCGGTCTTTCACGTCGCGGTCGACAACGATCCGGCACGCGCGATGACGATCGCGAAAGCGATCGCCGCCGGCTACTACGAATACTCGCCGTTTCTGTTCGGGAATCTCGGGCTCGACTGGAACGGCGCGGATATCGAGGTGCTGAAGCGAAGCGTATTCCCCGATTTTCACCACGCGCGTGACTTGCTTGCCGCGGGCACGGTGGTCGACTTCCTGCCGCAGGCCGCGGCCGATGCTTTTGCGCTGTACGGCAGCTTCGCCGACATCGCGCTTCAGCTGAAACGCACACTCGACGTCGACGTGCCGATCGACGTCGTGTTGCCGCACCCGATGCTCGCGCCGGACAACCCGCTCGACTATCTCACCGAGTTCGCGCGCCACGTCATCGCGCCATCGCGCTAACATCCACGCATCGCGACCACGGAGAAGGCAATGGGAAGGCTCGACGGTAAGGTATGTCTGATCACCGGCGCCGCGCG
>JANLUG010000072.1:0-2736 GCA_031363335.1 Gammaproteobacteria bacterium | reverse complement strand
GGCGCGGCGCGGCGCCAAAGTCGTGGTCAACGATCTCGGTGGCGCGATGGACGGCACCGGAGGTTCGTCCGAAGCGGCTACAAATGTCGTCGATGAAATCAAAGCGGCCGGCGGCGAAGCGATCGCGAACGGCGGATCGGTCTCGGATGTGCGCGGCGCGAAGAGCATGGTGGAGGATGCGATGAAAGCGTGGGGACGCGTCGACATCCTGATCAACAACGCCGGCATTCTGCGCGACAAGAGCTTCACGAAGATGACCGTGGAAGACTTCCGCGCAGTAGTGGAAGTGCATCTGATGGGCTCCATGTTTTGCACGAAAGAGGTGTGGCCGATCATGCGCGAGCAGGGCTACGGCCGCATCGTTATGACGACGTCGCCGTCGGGGTTGTACGGCAACTTCGGCCAAACGAACTACGGCTCGGCGAAGCTTTCGCTCGTCGGCTTCATGAATTCGCTGAAGATCGAAGGCGCGAAGAACAACGTGTACACGAACGCAATCGCGCCGGTCGCCGCCACGCGCATGACGGAAAGTCTCATGCCGGCCGAAGCGTTCAAGCGCCTCGGACCAGAGCTGGTCACGCCCGCGGTGTTGTTCCTGTGCAGTGAAAAAGCACCGAATGGCGTGATCATGCAAGCCGCCGGCGGGCGCTATTCGATTGCTTGCCTGGTCGAGAATGCGGGTGTCGATCTGGGTACCGACGCGAGCGTCGACGACATCGCGGACAACTACGCGAAGATCTCAGACCTCACCGGCGCGCAACCGCGCAACATGCTGCAGTTGTCGCAACAGTGATCGCTGTCGAGATGGTTTGGATCAGAATCCGAGCGGTAGGCCGAGCCGGCTGACGTCAGCGCCGGCCTTGATGACTGCGTAACCGCGTTGTTGCTCCATTACGAAATCGTCGCTGGTACGAATATCCGGCGAAACCCGACGCAGCAGCAGTTCGCTCAACTGCTCGGTCTCGGCGATCGGAACGAAGCGCTGCATCGTGTTGCACAAGCCTGACGCGTGGTCGTACACGGCGAACGTCAGGCGCGTGACCGCCTCACACGCACCAGCCTTGTCGAATACTGCCGCGTTGGCCGCGTATTCGGCGTCGGGCAACCACAGACAGGGTGCGGCATTCTGAACGATCAAGTCGTGCTTGTTCGCCATCATGTACTGCCACAATCTAAAGTGATCCTGCTCGATGAAGCGGACGCTCGTGATTCCATCTCGATTGGCCACTTCGCATCTGACGAGTACGTGGCGGTGCAGAGGCGTCGATTGCGGCATGATGCGCGGCGTGGGATACACGTCGAAAGTATAGTTCGCGTTTGAAATGGGGAACTGAGCGTTGGCCGCCGCGATTCTGACCATGGTGTTGACGACGATCGTAACGGGCGTGATCTGGCTTTCGCTCGGCAACCTGTTGCGGCTGCACGGCGACGATCGTCAGAACGACGTGTTGAATCTGGCGACTTACGCCGTCGTGCTGTTGCCGATCGTTTTCGCAGTGGTCTTTTTTGCGATGGAGCGCTTCTGAGCGCCTTCGAAAGGAAGCGCGTAAATCTGCGGGTCAGCTGTTGCTGACGGCGATCTGCGGCCCCATCCGGTCACCCGCGCGACGGCGTTGATCGCCACCGGGATCGTCACGCTGCCGGCGTTCCGGACCGTATGACGGTTCGCTCTGCTGTTCGCTGTAGACGTGACTGAACAGATTCGCGATCCACAGCTGACCTTCCTGCGTCTTGCGCAGGAAGCGCAAGCCCTCCGAGATGTACGGACGGACCCGCTCGAAGAAGAACGACGGATAGTCGGCGCGCAGTGCGCCGGGATTGTCGTAACCGAGGCGTTCCGCCTCACCGGTCTCGGTGAATTCCATGAACAGCTTGGACAGCTTCTGGATGTATTGCGGATCCGCCATCTGACCGATGAGATCAGCCGCGCGCACGAGACCCGCGAAATCTCCCACGCGCTGATAGAAAGCATCGCGCGGAACCGGAAAACGCGTCATCTCGATGTGATGTATCAGGATGCCGGCGTCAACGGTCGTCTCGGTCGCGAAACGCTCTTTGACGAATAGGCAGCTGCGCGACACGTGATAGGGCGCCATATAGGCGTCTGTGGCGCCGGCAGGCGGAGCGACCGTGTCGCCGAATTCGTTGACGATGTATCGACCGCCGCGATCGCCCTTCAGGATTCCGCGGATGAAGCCGACGTCGTGATAAAGCATCGCCAGAATCGCGTGCAGCCAGTCGTGCGCGGTTACGTCGCCCTGCGAGGTTAGGCGACCCCAGAGGATCGACTGACCGACGTCGGTCACCATGATCGTGTGGTTCAGGTCGTGATAGCTGCAGTCGGAGTTCGTCAGCGACTCGAGCGCCATTCGCGCGCTTTGCTCGAGTATGCCGGACTGTGCCTTTTGGGCGCCGGGATAGGCCTTCTCGAATGTCGTGACGAGACACTCCACGAAGGCGTCGATGACGGTGCGAATTGGGCTGAACATTTTGTTTTGTTTGTTATGCCTGGTCGTTCATCGAGCGGAAGTTTAGTTGACGGAGTCCGCGCACAATGTGCACCGGTGCGCATTTTGTGAGGCGTTTGCAAGGCGTTGTAGCGATTCAAGCGCGTTCGTCGGGCTGGGTGACAGGAAGTTGGCACATGAATACAATGCATGACACCACGACGTAATCATTAGAAGGGCTCATGTTAGCGCTCGAGTTGAGACACCTGCGAACGCTCGCCGCGCTGCG
>JANLUG010000031.1:0-2010 GCA_031363335.1 Gammaproteobacteria bacterium | reverse complement strand
CCGGCGAGCGCGCTGCACGAGGCAGCCCACTGGTGTCTCGCAGGGGCGCAGCGTCGGACACAGCGCGACTATGGATACTGGTACCAGCCCGGACCGCGCGATCCGCACCAACGCGAAGCGTTCTTCGCAGCCGAAGCCGACGCGCAAGCGCTGGAAGCGGTGTTCGCGCAGACCTGCGGCGTGCGCTTCGTCATCAGCGCAGACGACTTCGCTGCGTCGCCCGGTGAACTCGAACGGTTCGAACTCGTCGTCGCTCAGCGGCTGGCGGTTCGACGCGCCGCGTTGCCGATGCGCGCGCGCCGGTTTCGCGACGCACTCGCGGCCGCGTTCGCGATGGAACCGTTGAAGGCAAACCATGGCTGAGCGCATCGACTGCGTCGTGATCGGCGCGGGCGTAATCGGGCTCGCCTGCGCGCGCGCCCTGGCTCGTGACGGCAGGGAGGTGCTCGTGCTCGAACGGCAGGGCCAGATCGGCACCGAAACGAGCAGCCGAAACTCCGAGGTGATCCACGCGGGCATCTACTACGACACGGGTAGCCTGAAAGCGAAGTTGTGTGTCCGCGGAAAGGCGCTGCTATACGAACACTGCGTGGCCTATGGCGTTCCGTTCGACCGCTGCGGAAAGATCATCGTGGCCACCGACGAGACGCAGTTCGAAACGCTGCGCGGCTATCAGCGACGCGCGCTCGCCAACGGCGTAGGTGAGCTGCGCTGGTTGTCGCAAGCCGATGTGGCCGAGCTCGAGCCGGCCGTGAGTTGCGTCGGCGCAGTGATGTCGGAAACGACCGGCATCATCGACAGCCATGCGTTCATGGAGAGCCTCGTCGGCGACCTCGAAGCGCACAACGGCGTGATCGCATTCCATTCGGAGGTGCTGTCCGGGGCGTCGGAGCGTGGCCGAACCCGTATCGAAACCGAACAGATGACGCTCGACGCGTCTTTTGTCGTCAACGCGGCCGGGCTCGGCGCGCCGGATCTCGCGCAACATTTCGCGCCCGGCGCATCGTCCACATTGCCGAAGGCGCACTACGCGAAGGGGCAGTACTACACGCTCAGCGGTCGATCGCCGTTTCGACGCTTGGTGTATCCCGTGGCGGAGCAGGGCGGGCTCGGCGTTCACGTTACGCTCGATCTCGCGGGGCAGGCGCGCTTCGGACCTGATGTCGTATGGATCGACGGCGTCGACTACACGTTCGACGAGCGCAATCGCGATCGATTCGTGACCGCCATCCGTCGCTACTACCCCGCGCTCGACGAGCAACGGTTGCAACCCGGATACACCGGCATCCGGCCGAAGATCTCCGGCCCCACTGAACCCGCGGCGGATTTTCTGGTGGCCGGCCCGGAACTGCATGGTGTGCAGGGTCTCGTCCATTTACTCGGGATCGAATCGCCCGGCCTCACGGCGTCGCTTGCGCTGGCGGACGACGTGCGTTCGCTCGTCACCCGAACTTGATGTTGTGCATCGGCGTCATCGTCAATCCGATTGCGGGTATCGGCGGCCCGGCCGCGTTGAAGGGCAGCGATGGTGCGGAAATCCAGCAGATCGCCGTCGCGAGTGGGGTGCGGCCGCAGGCGGCAGAGCGGATGCGCGCCGCGTTCGCACCTCTGCAGAATCGTTCCTCGGAGTTGCGGCTGGTCACCTGGGGCGGACCGATGGGCGGGGACGTTCTGGCAGGTCTCGGCTTCGAGGCCGAAGTGCTTGGCGATGCTGAGATGCCGACAGGCGCATCCGATACGCGTGCCGCCGCGCGGGCAATGGTCCGGCACGGTGTCGACCTGCTGGTCTTCGCCGGCGGCGATGGAACCGCGCGCGACCTCGCAGAGGTTCTGCCGGTCGGACTTCCCGTCATCGGTGTTCCGGCGGGCGTGAAGATGCATTCCGCGGTGTTTGCTGTAACGCCAGCCGACGCAGCAGCGCTAATCGCGTTGCTGCTCGACGGCGGCCTCGTCGCAGCCGACTCCGCTGAGGTGCGAGACATCGACGAGGCCGCGCTGCGCGAAGGCCGC
>JANLUG010000634.1:0-17292 GCA_031363335.1 Gammaproteobacteria bacterium | reverse complement strand
CCAACGATCGCGCGACTACGACAAGATCAAAGATCAGTATCGACCCGCGCACGCTGACCTGACCTACGACGCGAAGTACGGCTTTCGCGACTATCGCGGTGGCGGGCGCTCCTCGGCGCGTCTCACCGCGCCGACCGTGGGCGCGGGGGCGATTGCGCGCAAGTGGTTGCGCGAGAAGCATGGCATCGTGATTCGCGCCTACCTCGCGCAGCTGGGCGACATCGTCGTGCCGTTCAGAAGCTGGGATGACGTAAACGACCGCGCCGCCAATCCGTTTTTTGTCGCCGACACGTCGTACGTCGAGCGCCTCGAAGCCACCATGGACGCGCTGCGCAAGTCGGGCGACTCGGTCGGTGCGCGCGTAACCGTCGTCGCGCAGCAGGTGCCACCGGGCCTCGGCGAGCCGCTCTATGACCGGCTCGACGCCGACATCGCGCATGCGCTCATGGGCATCAATGCCGTCAAGGGCGTCGAGATCGGCGCGGGCTTTGGCGCGGTCACCCAACGGGGTACGCAACATGGGGACGAGATGACGCCGGCCGGGTTCACTTCCAACAACGCGGGTGGCGTACTCGGCGGCATTTCGACCGGGCAGGACATCGTCGCCTCAATCGCGCTCAAGCCAACCTCCAGCATCCGCCTCCCGCGCACGTCAGTCGATATCGCCGGTCAGCCGGCTACGGTCGAAACGCATGGCCGCCACGACCCGTGCGTGGGCATTCGCGCGGCGCCGATTGCCGAGGCGACTCTCGCCATCGTGTTGATGGATCATGCCTTGCGCCAGCGTGCGCAGTGCGGCGATGTGGTGGTGGCCACGCCGAGGATTCCGGCCGGCAAGGCTTAGCCGCGCCATTGCGTTGGCCTGAAGCCCTTGGTGCAAGCGGGTTTCAAGCGAGATGGCCCTGTCGCCCACTATCCATGCGCTTCTCCGCGGTGCTCGGCACCTACTATTTCACCTACTTCGCCTACGTCGGCGCCTATTCGCCCTACATCACGCTCTATTTCAAGGAACTTGGCATGACGGCAGCCCAGATCGGGCTGCTCTACTCGATTCCGCAAGTGATGCGCATCTTCGGCCCCGCTGCCTGGGGCCATCTGGCCGATGCCAGCGGCAAGCCACACCTGATCCTGCGCTGCGCTGCGCTGTGCTCCCTGATCGCCTTCACCGGGATGTATTGGGACGGCGGGTTCGGTCGCGTCACTTTCGGCTGGCTGTTTGTAGTCCTGGTTGCAGTGCATTTCTTTACCAGTGCCCAGATGCCGCTGGTCGAAGCGATCACGCTTGACCACGTGCGCGAGCGGCCGGGCGACTACGGGCGTATCCGGGTCTGGGGGTCAGTGGGCTTCATTGCGGCAGTGCTGGCCTTGGGCTATCTGCTCGACGTCCTGCCGGTGCTGTGGGTGATTCATGTGACGGTAGCGCTGCTTGGCCTCGTCACAGTGGCCGCCTTCATGGTGCCGGCGCCGGCGCAACATGTGCACGAGGGCGCGCCGGTGTCCTTGCGTGCGCAGCTCAAAACGCGACCGGTGCAAGTGTTCCTTGCGGCTGGCCTGCTGAACGCCTTTGCCCACGCGGCGCTGTATACGTTTTTCTCGATTTATCTTGCAGAGCTTGGTTACAGCAAGAGCGTGATCGGCTGGATGTGGAGCCTGGGAGTGCTGATCGAGATCGGCGTATTCCAGTGCATGCCGCAACTGATGCGGCGCTTCACCCTGGAGACGCTGTTTTTCTCCACCTTCATCGTGTGCGCGCTGCGCTTTGCGCTGATTGCCTGGGCGGCGCACTGGTGGTGGGCGCTGGTATTTGCGCAATTGCTGCATGCCTTCACATTCGCGATCTACCATGCCAGCGCGGTTGGTCTGGCGCGCCGGCATTTTGGTGCTGCCAATCAGGCGCGCGGACAGGCGATCTACATCAGCGTCAGTTTCGGCCTCGGTGGCTTTGCCGGCGCGATGGTCAGCGGCGTGTTGTGGGATGCCATTGGACCGTCGTGGACCTATACCATCAGTGCGGCAGCCGGGGCGCTCGGGGCCTTGCTGCTGCTGCCGGGTCAACGGCGCGCCGCCGCAGTCCGTTAAAGTTTGCGTTACTGCACTTGACCGGAAATTCGACACCGTTGTCGTTGTGTTGTCGTCGTTGCCGTCCCATATTGCCCCTTCGGAGATCCGCCATGCGCAACAAACTGTTGCAGATTGCCCTGATTGCCACCCTGGTTTTCACGCTCGATGGCTGCCGCTCGGTGCGCACTACCCAAGGGGGCGCGGTAGGAGTGGACCGTCAGCAGACCATGTCTGCCCTGGTCTCGGCGCGGCAGCTGGAGCAGGGCGCGGTCTCAGCCTACAAACAGGAATTGTCCAAGGCGAGTCAAAAAGGCTTGCTCAACAAGGACCCCGCACAAACCACGCGCGTGCGTGCGATCGCGCAGCGGCTGATCCCGCACACTAGCGTGTTCCGCGCCGACGCGCCCGGTTGGGCGTGGGAGATCAACGTCATCAACTCGCCCGACGTCAATGCATGGTGCATGCCTGGCGGCAAAATCGCGGTCTATGCCGGTTTGATCCAAAAGCTCAACGCCACCGACGACGAATTAGCCGCCGTGATGGGTCATGAAATTGCCCACGCATTGCGCGAGCATGCGCGCGAACGCGCATCACAGGAAATCAATGCGGGCATTGCTGCCACCGGCGTCGGTATTGCGCTCGGCGGCGGCGCCGGCACCATGGACATGGCCAGCATGGTCGCCAATCTCACCTACAACCTGCCCAATAGCCGTTTGCATGAAACCGAGGCGGACCGCATGGGGGTCGAACTCGCCGCGCGTGCCGGGTTCGACCCGCGCGCGGCGGTGACCCTGTGGCAGAAGATGCAGAAGGTGGCCGGGGGCAGTGGTCCGCAGTGGCTCTCAACCCACCCCTCCAGCGATACACGGATCCGCGACCTGACTGACTATTCTTCGCGGGTGATGGGTTTGTTTGAGGCGGCCAGAAGGCGTAGTTGACGTGGGCCGCCGCGCGCTTGCCACGGTGCCGGGCGTGCAACCGGTACGGCGAGTCTGCGGGCACACAACGCTGTGGCCGGATGCCGCACATGCTCTGATCGCCCACCTCACTGACCCCGCGTGCTGAGACAACCCGAATTTTGTGCACGAGCGGCACCTGAGGCGCAGGCGGGGAAAATGACAGCCTACGCTGGATCGATCTGACACCTTGTCGTTAAGCACGGCTACGGTTGGCGGGAGGCGCTTCCGCTATAATGCCTGCCTAGCTCGCGCGTCTTTTTTTGCAACATTCGAGGTTCCCGCAATGGGGGCCATCCGCCCAAGGCCAAATGGCATTCAGGTGGTTTTCTCAAGTGGTGCGCGAGTGTCCTGAGAGCGCTCCTTTTTCATGTCTTCGCCGTCTCCTGCAATCCTTGCACTCGCAGACGGCAGCATTTTTCGCGGCATTTCCATTGGCGCCACCGGGCAGACGGTCGGCGAGGTGGTGTTCAATACCGCGATGAGCGGGTATCAGGAAATCCTGACCGACCCGTCCTACTGCCGCCAGATCGTTACCCTCACCTACCCCCACATCGGCAATACCGGCGTCAATGCCGAGGATGTTGAATCCGGAGACGCGCGCATTTACGCAGCCGGCTTGGTGATCCGCAATCTGCCGTTGATGGTCTCGAATTTTCGCAGTGAGCGTGGGCTCGATGCTTACCTCAAAGCGGAAAATGTAGTGGGCATCGCCGAGATCGACACCCGCCGCCTGACGCGCATCTTGCGCGAGAAGGGCGCGCAGAGTGGCTGCATCATCGCCGGCGCAGTCGATGAAGCAGCCGCATTGGCGAGAGCACGCGCGTTTCCGGGCTTGGCGGGGATGGATCTTGCGCAAGTCGTCACGACGGAAACAGCCTATGAATGGAACGAAACCGAGTGGCGGCTCGGGCAGGCGCCGGGACAGAGTTACGGTCGACGCACGGACAGCAGCTTTCGTGTGGTCGCCTATGACTATGGCGTCAAGCGCAACATCCTGCGCATGTTGGCCGCGCGCGGCTGCGTGCTGCAGGTGGTGCCGGCCAAGACCCCCGCGGGCGAGGTCCTGGCAATGAAACCCGACGGTGTATTTCTCTCCAACGGCCCGGGAGATCCGGAGCCATGCGATTACGCCATCAGGGCAATTGCCGAGATCATCAACACCGGCACGCCGACGTTCGGCATCTGCCTGGGCCACCAATTGATGGGCCTGGCGTCCGGCGCCAAGACGCACAAAATGAAATTTGGTCATCACGGCGCGAATCATCCGGTGAAAGACCTGGAAAGCGGCGTGGTCTCGATCACCAGCCAAAACCACGGCTTCGCAGTTGATGCCGCCTCCATGCCGGCCAATCTGGCAGTGACCCACGTGTCCTTGTTTGATGGCTCGATTCAGGGATTGAAGCGAACGGACAAACCGGCATTTTGCTTTCAGGGGCATCCTGAAGCCAGTCCGGGTCCCCACGACATTGGCTATCTGTTCGACCGCTTTACTGCCCTGATGCGTGCACGCGCAGGGGAGCCAAAACATGCCTAAGCGCAACGACCTCAAGAGCATTCTCATCATCGGTGCCGGTCCGATCGTCATCGGCCAGGCCTGCGAGTTTGACTACTCCGGCGCACAGGCCTGCAAGGCACTGCGCGAAGAAGGCTACAAGGTCATCCTGGTGAACAGCAATCCCGCAACCATCATGACCGACCCGGCCACGGCGGACGTGATTTACATCGAGCCGATTACCTGGCAGATGGTGGCCAAGATCATCGAGAAGGAGCGCCCCGATGCGGTGCTGCCGACCATGGGGGGGCAGACCGCGCTCAACTGCGCGCTCGATCTGGCGCACAACGGGGTGCTGGAGAAATTCGGCGTCGAGTTGATCGGCGCCAAGGAAGCGGCCATCGACATGGCCGAAGACCGTCAAAAATTCAAGCAGGCGATGACTCGCATCGGCCTCGAATCGGCGCGCTCCGGTGTCGCGCACTCGCTTGACGAAGCCTGGGCGGTGCAAAAGACTATCCATGAGAGCGTTGGTGGGAGCGGCTTTCCGATGGTCATTCGGCCGTCGTTCACACTTGGCGGTACCGGCGGTGGCATCGCCTGGAATGAAGACGAGTTCGAAACCATCTGCAAGCGCGGTCTCCAGGCTTCGCCGACGCGCGAGCTGCTGATTGAAGAGTCCTTGCTGGGTTGGAAAGTGTTCGAGTTGGAGGTCGTGCGCGACAGCGCCGACAACTGCATCATCGTCTGTTCGATTGAAAATCTTGATCCGATGGGCGTCCACACCGGCGATTCGATCACCGTCGCGCCGGCGCAGACGCTGACCGACAAGGAATATCAGATCCTGCGCAACGCATCGATCGCGGTGCTGCGGGAAATCGGCGTGGAGACAGGTGGCTCGAATGTGCAGTTCGCGATCGATCCGAAGACGGGCCGTATGGTCGTCATCGAGATGAACCCGCGCGTATCGCGTTCTTCCGCGCTCGCATCGAAAGCGACCGGTTTCCCGATCGCGAAGGTCGCGGCGAAGCTCGCAGTCGGTTACACGCTGGACGAACTCACCAACGACATCACTGGGGTGACGCCGGTGTCGTTCGAACCGGCGATCGACTACGTCGTGACGAAGATTCCACGCTTCACGTTCGAGAAATTTCCGAACGTAGATGCGCGGCTGACGACGCAGATGAAATCCGTCGGCGAAGTGATGGCGATCGGCCGGACGTTCCAGGAGTCTTTTCAGAAAGCGCTGCGCGGCCTCGAGATCGGCCGCACCGGGCTGAACGAGCTGACGAATCTCGACGACGAAGACGAGAAGGCGCGGCTGATTCGCGAGTTGAAAGTCGCCGGCGCGGACCGGATCTGGTACGTGGCTGATGCGTTCCGTGCCGGCATGAGCATGGCCGATCTCGTCGAGTTCACTGCGATCGATCCGTGGTTTCTCGCGCAGATCGAGGATCTGGTGACGGTTGAAAATGATCTGAAGGCGCGCCGCCCGGTGTTGGACAAGACCGAGATGTTCCGCCTCAAACGCAAAGGTTTTTCCGATGCGCGCCTCGGCGAGTTGTTGGGCCAGGAGGAATCTGCGGTTCGCGCGCACCGCAAGTCGCTCGGCATCAAGCCGGTGTTCAAACGCGTCGACACGTGCGCCGCGGAGTTTCCTTCCGCCACCGCGTACATGTATTCGACGTACGAAGAAGAGTGCGAAGCGGCGCCGACAGATCGGCGCAAGATCATGGTGCTCGGCGGCGGCCCCAACAGAATCGGGCAGGGGATCGAGTTCGACTACTGTTGCGTGCACGCGGCACTCGCGATGCGCGAAGACGGTTACGAAACGATCATGGTCAACTGCAATCCCGAGACGGTGTCGACGGATTACGACACGTCGGATCGATTGTACTTCGAGCCGGTGACACTCGAAGACGTGCTTGCGATCGTCGAAGTCGAAAAGCCGACCGGCGTGATCGTGCAGTTCGGCGGGCAGACGCCGCTGAAGCTGGTCGATGCGTTACAGGCCGAAGGCGTGCCGATCATCGGCACCAGCGCCGACGCGATCGATCAGGCGGAAGACCGGCAACGCTTCCAGCAGATGATCAACAAGGTTGGCTTGCTGCAGCCGGAAAATCGAACCGTCGCGACTGTCGAAGCCGGCATCGAAGCGGCGGATAAGATCGGCTTTCCGATGGTGGTGCGGCCGTCGTATGTGCTCGGCGGCCGCGCGATGGAAGTGGTTCACAACAAGACCGATCTGGCGCGCTATTTGCGCGACGCATTCGTCGTGTCGAACTCGTCGCCGGTGTTGCTCGATCATTTTCTCGATCAGGCGATCGAGATCGACGTGGACGCGGTGTGCGACGGCGAACAGGTCGTCATCGGCGCGATCATGCAGCACATCGAGCAGGCCGGCGTGCATTCGGGCGACTCAGCGTGCTCGTTGCCGCCGTATCGGCTCGACCCGGAAATTCAGGATGTCATCCGCCGCCAGGTGAAGGCGATGGCGATCGAACTTGGCGTGATCGGCCTGATGAACGTGCAGATGGCCGTTCAGCAGGACAGAGTGTTCGTGCTCGAAGTGAATCCGCGCGCGTCGCGCACGGTGCCGTTTGTGTCGAAGTGCATCGGCGTTTCGCTCGCGAAGATCGCGGCGCGGTGCATGGCCGGCACGTCGCTGGCCGCGCAAGGCTTCACGAAGGAAATCATCCCGCACTACGTGAGCGTCAAGGAGTCGGTATTCCCATTCAACAAGTTCCCCGGCGCGGACCCGATCCTCGGCCCGGAAATGAAGTCGACCGGCGAAGTGATGGGTGTGGGCGAAACCTTTGCCGAGGCGTTCGCGAAGGCGACGATGGCGAGCGGTGAACGACTGCCGCGCGGCGGCCGTGCGTTCCTCAGCGTGAAGAGTTCGGATAAACCCGGTGTTGCAGTGGTCGGGCGCGATCTCATCGATCTCGGCTTCGAGCTGGTTGCGACGCGCGGCACCGCGCGCGTTCTCGCGGAAGCAGGGATCGCCGTCGAAGTGGTAAACAAAGTGACTGAGGGGCGACCGGATATCGTCGATCTTCTGAAGAATGCGAAGATCGATCTGATCGTCAACACCACGGAAGGCAGGCAGGCCATCGCGGATTCCGCGGTGATTCGCCGGCTCGCGTTACAGAACAAAGTCTGCTACACCACCACGTTGGCGGGTGGCGAGGCCTTCGGCATTGCAATTCGATTCGGTCGAGGCAATGTGGTTCGCCGGTTGCAGGACCTTCACGCGAGCATCCAGCGATGAATCGACAATGCTGATCCGACGATGAAAGTACCCATGACACTGGAAGGATCGGAGCGGCTCCGCGAGGAGTTGACCCACCTCAAATCGGTGTTGCGTCCGCAGATCATCAAAGCCATCGCAACTGCGCGCGAACACGGCGATCTGAAGGAGAACGCCGAGTATCACGCCGCAAAGGAGCAACAGAGTTTCGCTGAAGGCCGCATCAAAGAGATCGAGGGTAAGCTCGCGGATGCCCAGATCATCGACGTCACGAAGATCAAGCACACCGGCAAAGTGGTGTTCGGCTCAACGGTGACCCTCGTGGAGGTCAAAAGCGCGGCCGAGAAGCGCTACAAGATCGTCGGCGAGGACGAAGCGGACTTAAAGCAGAACAAGATCTCGGTGATGTCGCCGATTGCTCGCGCGCTGGTCGGGAAGTCCGAAGGAGATACGGTGGTCGTAAACGCGCCGAACGGTTTGATGGAGTACGAGATCGACAAAGTCGAGCACGTCTAGCGCGAGCGCTGAAGCCGACGCTAGGAAAACCGCGCGACGTTCGAGAGTTTGGGATCCGCATCCGGGTTCGCACGATACAAAACCCAGACCTTTCCGATGACCTGTACAATTTCCGATTCGGACTGCGCCGCAAGGGCTTCGCCGAGTTCGCGTCGAACGCCGCGGTCAGCCACGTTGACCTTCGCCTTGATGATCTCGTGATCGCTCAACGCCCGCCGCGTCTCATCGAGCAGACCTTCTGTAACGCCCTTCTCGGCGACGGTGACCACAGGTTGCAGATGATGGGCCACCTGGCGCAGGCGGCGTTTTTCCTTGGACGTCAGCATCGGCGCAGTATATTGACCGGATTATGGCTAAGCGAACGAAATCAAGTCAGCTCTGGCTCGAACGGCAACGGCGCGATCCGTATGTGAAGAAGGCCGCGGCCGGCGGTCTTGGATCGCGCGCCCACTTCAAACTCGCGCAGCTTGATGAGCGCTTCTCGCTGCTGCGGCCGCAGATGTCGGTGCTCGAACTGGGCTCCGCACCGGGGGGTTGGACTCGTTATCTGGCCGGTCGGTTGAGCGGCGGTCGGATCGTGGCGGTGGATTATCGACCGATGCCGGTTCCGCGCGGCGTCGCGTTCCTCTGTCTCGATATCTATTCCGACGCATTCGAAGCGACAGTCGATGACGCACTCGGCGGAAAGAAGGTCGACCTTGTTTTGTCCGATATGTCCCCCAACATCAGTGGAGTGAAAGCTGCAGACCAGGCCGCCGCAATGGATCTGATCGAGCTCGCCAGCGCGAGCGCGATGCGATGGTTGAAACCCGGCGGCGCGCTTGTGGTCAAGATGTTCCATGGCGAAGGCACTGACGGATGGATTAAGGAGATGCGTCGATGCTTTGCCAAAGTGACGCTCGCCAAACCCGCTGCGTCGCGTTCCGAATCACGAGAGGTTTATGGGATTGCGACGGGATTCACGGGCGATTGCGCGCCGCAGGACCATCTCGGTGGCCGCCCCAACTGATGTGTAGTAAGCTCCAAATCAACCCGCATACAGACTTCGTGAGGTAACCCATTGAACGATATGGGGAAAAATTTGCTCTTGTGGTTGATCATCGCAGCGGTGCTGCTGACGGTGTTCAACAACTTCAGCGTGCGTCCGCAGCCGCAAGAAATCACCTATTCGAGTTTCGTCTCTGAAGTGCAACAGGATCAGGTGCATGAGGTCGCGATCAACGGCCTGGTGATCATCGGCAAGCGCAAGTCCGGCGAAGACTTCAAAGTCATCCGCCCGCCGATCGACGACCCGAAGTTGATGGACGAACTGATCAACCACAACGTCAATGTCATTGGTGAGGCGCCCGAGCAGCAGAGCATCTGGGCGCAGCTGCTGATCGCCAGCTTCCCGATTCTGATCATCATCGCGGTATTCATGCTGTTCATGCGGCAGATGCAGGGCGGCGCGGGTGGCCGCGGCGGACCGATGGCATTCGGCAAGAGCAAGGCACGCCTGCTCTCCGAAGATCAGATCAAGACGACGTTCGCCGACGTGGCCGGGGTTGATGAAGCGAAAGAAGACGTACAGGAACTCGTTGATTTCCTGCGCGACCCGGGCAAGTTCCAGAAGCTCGGCGGACGCATTCCGCGCGGCATACTGATGGTCGGTCCTCCGGGTACCGGTAAGACGCTGCTCGCGAAGGCGATCGCCGGCGAAGCGAAGGTGCCGTTCTTCACGATCTCCGGTTCCGACTTCGTCGAGATGTTCGTCGGCGTCGGTGCGTCGCGCGTGCGCGACATGTTCGAGCAGGCGAAGAAGCAATCGCCGTGCATCATCTTCATCGACGAGATCGACGCGGTCGGTCGGCATCGCGGCGCCGGCCTCGGTGGCGGTCACGACGAACGCGAACAGACGCTGAACCAGTTGCTGGTCGAAATGGACGGTTTCGAGCCGAACGATGGGATCATCGTAATCGCGGCGACTAACCGCCCCGACGTTCTCGACCCCGCATTGCTGCGCCCGGGCCGTTTCGACCGTCAGGTCGTCGTGGGTCTGCCGGACATTCGTGGTCGCGAACAGATCCTGAAAGTGCATATGCGCAAGGTGCCGCTCTCCGACAACGTCGACGCGAGCATCATCGCGCGCGGTACGCCGGGTTTCTCAGGCGCGGACCTCGCAAACCTGGTCAACGAAGCGGCGTTGTTTGCGGCGCGCTCGAGCAAGCGTCTCGTCGAGATGGACGAGTTCGATAAAGCCAAAGACAAAATCATGATGGGCGCAGAGCGCAAATCGATGGTGATGTCGGAAAAAGAGAAGCGCACGACGGCGTATCACGAAGCCGGCCACGCGATCGTCGGCCGCAACGTTCCGGAGCACGATCCGGTGTACAAGGTGACGATCATGCCGCGCGGTCGCGCGTTGGGCGTGACGATGTTCCTGCCCGAAGAGGACAGGTACAGCCACAGTCGGCAGTTCATCCTGTCGAAGATCAGCTCGTTCTTCGGCGGTCGAATTGCCGAAGAGATGGTGCTCGGTCCGGACGGCATCACCACCGGTGCTTCGAATGACATCGAACAAGCGACGCGTCTGGCCCGCAACATGGTCACGAAGTGGGGCTTGTCGGAGAAGCTCGGGCCGTTGAAGTATGACGAAGACGATGCGGAAGTATTTCTCGGCATGTCGGCCGGCACGAAGACGAAGGCAATCTCGGGCGACACTGCGCGTTTGATCGACGAAGAGGTCCGCCGCATCATCGACCAGTGCTACAAGCAGGCCGAAACGATTCTGAAGACGAACGAAGACAAGTTGCATCTGATGGCCGACGCGTTGATGGAATACGAGACGCTCAGCGCCGACCAGATCGACGACATCATGGCCGGCGCCAAGCCGCGTGCGCCGGGTGACGGTGGCCCGACCAATCGCGCGAAAGGCGAACGTCCGGGGCCGCGCAACATCGGTGGTCCCGCCGAGGAACACTGACGCTAAGATCGGGCGTCGATGGCTTCGCCCACTCCAATCCTCCAGTGTCGCGACCGGCAATTGCCGCTCGCGACACCGTGCGTGATGGGAATTCTGAACGTCACGCCTGATTCATTCTCCGACGGTGGACGATTCCTGCGCGGCGGCGCGCTCGACATCGATGCTGCCGTCGCAGCGGCGCTCAGGATGGTCGAAGAAGGTGCCGCGCTCATCGATGTCGGCGGCGAATCCACGCGCCCGGGTGCGGCTCCGATCGATGAAGGCGAAGAACTTCGTCGTGTGATCCCCATCGTGGAGCGTCTCGTCCCGAGCGGTACTATCGTTTCGGTGGATACCAGCAAGGCAGCGGTGGCGCGAGCCGCGTTGAAGGCGGGCGCGCACCTGATCAACGACGTGCGCGCGCTGAGCGATCCCGAAATGCTGCGGGTAGTGGCGGACTCAGGTGCTGCGGTATGCCTGATGCACATGCAGGGCGAACCCCGCACGATGCAGGACACTCCCCAGTACGAAAACGTTGTAGCGGAAGTGAGGGCTTACCTTGGCGAACGGGCGGTGCGATGTGAAGTGGCCGGCATCGACCGCGATCGGATCGCCATCGACCCGGGTTTCGGCTTCGGCAAGACACTGCAGCACAATCTTTCGCTGCTGCGCGGTCTGGAAGAGATGACGGCGCTTGGCTACGCGGTTCTGGTCGGACTGTCGCGTAAGGGAATGATTGGTACGATCACCGGACGCAAATCGGACGCACGTGTGGCCGGCGGAATCGCAGCCGCGGTTGTCGCCGCGCAGAACGGCGCGCGGATCGTCCGCACGCACGACGTGGCAGCTACGGTGGATGCGTTGAAGATGCTGTCCCGGATCATGGAGATCTGACATGACGAGGAAATACTTCGGCACGGACGGAATTCGCGGCCGGGTAGGCGAGCCGCCGATTACGCCCGACTTCTGCTTGCGATTGGGCTGGGCGGCCGGTCGTGTCTTCGCGCGCAACGGTCGGCGGCTGATCCTGATCGGAAAGGACACGCGGGTCTCCAACTATATGTTCGAGTCGGTCCTCGAGGCCGGACTCTCGTCCGCCGGGGTCGATGTGCGCCTGCTGGGGCCCATGCCGACTCCCGCGGTTGCGTATCTCACGCGGACGTTGCGCGCCGATGCAGGCATCGTCATCAGCGCGTCGCACAATCCGTACTACGACAACGGCATCAAGTTCTTCGACTGGGACGGCAACAAGCTGCCAGACGCAAAAGAACTCGAGATCGAGGCGGAACTCGACTCGCCGCTGACCTGCGTGACCTCCGAAGCAATTGGAAAGGTGAAGCGCGTCGAAGACGCCCGCGGGCGATACATTGAGTTCTGCAAGGCGACAGTCGACCGCGGCATGCGGTTGAGCGGCTTCAAGATCGTGCTCGATTGCGCGAACGGCGCAACGTATGACGTGGCGCCCGGCGTCTTCGCCGAGTTAGGCGCCGATATCACGGTGATCGGTGCGGAGCCGGATGGTCTGAACATCAATGCGGATTGCGGCTCGACGCATCCGGAACGGTTACAGAGGGAAGTACTGGCCCGAGGCGCGGATCTCGGCATTGCCTTCGACGGCGACGGCGATCGCCTGCTGATGGTCGATCAGAACGGCGTCTTGCTCGATGGCGACGAACTGCTGTTCATCATCGCGCGACATCGCGCGGAGGCCGGACGGTTGTCGGGCGGCGTGGTCGGTACGCTCATGAGCAACTTCGGGATGGAGCAGGCGCTCGGGCGGTTGTCGATTCCATTTGCGAGATCGAAGGTCGGCGATCGCTACATTCTGGAAGAGCTGAAAAAGCGCGACTGGGAGGTGGGTGGCGAAGGCTCCGGCCACATTCTCTGTCTCGATCTCAACACGACCGGTGACGGCATCGTGTCGGCGTTGCAGGTGCTCGCGGCGATGATGATTGCCGATAAGTCGCTGGCGGAATTGCGCACCGGCATGGAGAAGTACCCGCAAACGCTCGTCAATGTCAGCGCCAAGGAACCGGGCCGCGTCGTTGGATTGACACGCGTGAAGCACGCGGTCGGTGAGGCTGAGCATGCGTTGGCCGGAACCGGACGTGTTCTGTTACGACCGTCCGGAACCGAACCGTTGGTGCGAGTCATGATCGAAGGGCAGGACGCATCGCTGGTGGAGCGGCTCGCCGAAGAACTGGCCGCCGTGGTTCGCGCCGAGGCAAACGGCGGCTGACGCGATGCCGGCGTTGTGCCGGTGGCCCTCGTTGTTTACCATTGCCGGCCATTTTTGACCCGCCGACCCGTTCTGCAACCGTTGCGAGGTCTGATCGAAGTGCGCCGTCGTGTTGTTGCGGGTAACTGGAAGATGCACGGCTCGACCGCAACGATCGAAAGGTTGCTCGGCGCGCTGATTCTGCTGCACGTCCCGCAGACCGACGTCGTGCTGCTGCCGCCGATGGCTTACCTCTCGATGGTAGTGGGGCGGGCAATGGGTAGTGGCGTTGCGGTCGGCGCGCAGAATATCCACGCCGAGCCGTCCGGTGCTTTCACCGGTGAGGTCGCGGCGGAGATGGTGAAAGATCTCGGCGCGACGCATGTGTTGGTCGGCCACTCGGAGCGGCGCCGATGGTTCGGCGAGACCGACGCGATGGTCGCGCAGAAGTTCGCTGCGGCGCAGCGCGCGGGACTGGTACCGATACTGTGTGTCGGCGAAACGTCGGTAGAACGCGACGATGGGCGCGCAGAGCGGATGGTGATGGCGCAACTGGATGCGATCACGCAGACACTCGGTGTCGCAACGCTGCAGCGGGCGATGATCGCGTACGAACCGGTGTGGGCTATCGGAACCGGTCGAAGCGCGACGCCTTCGGATGCGCAGACGATGCACAGTGCGATTCGGGCACGGATTCGGACGATGGATGCGGTGGTGGCCGAAGGAGTGCAGATCCTCTACGGCGGTAGCATCACCGACGGCAACGCAACGGCACTGTTTGCCGGCGCGGATGTGGATGGCGGTTTAGTGGGCGGCGCCTCGTTGAATGCGGGGCAATTCGTGAACATTTGCAGGGCGGCATAGGGCATGAGCACGCTGGAAACGATTCTTCTGATTCTGCTCGTTCTGAATGCCATCGCGTTATGCGCGTTGGTGTTGCTGCAACAGGGTAAAGGTGCGGACATAGGTGCCGCGTTTGGTAGCGGCGCTGCAAGTGCTGTATTCGGTGGCGCGGGATCCGCTTCGTTTCTCGCCAAGCTGACCGCTTGGCTGGCAATCGGGTTCTTTCTGTTGTCGCTCGGACTCGCATTCACCGCGAAGGAGCGCGCGGCGTCGTTGAAGGATCTCGGCATTCCGCTCGTCACCGAACCGGCGGTTCCGGTGCCACAACCGGCGCAGTCGACGACGCCCGAATCGCAGTCGCAAACAGACGCAGCAGCGCGGAACGCTGCGCCCGATACGAAGTTGACTGCACCCGGCAAACCTGTAGATTCCGACGTTCCCGACGCCTGACCGGGATCCGTTTTTCCCCAGCCGAAGTGGTGAAATTGGTATACACGCAACCTTGAGGTGGTTGTGAGCGAAAGCTCGTGGAGGTTCGAGTCCTCTCTTCGGCACCAATATCGAGAGCGGTCAGCAAACGCGTTGACCCGCTATACCCGTCTCCCTATAATCCGCACCCTCCTGATGCGGGGTGGAGCAGTCTGGTAGCTCGTCGGGCTCATAACCCGAAGGTCGTGGGTTCAAATCCTGCCCCCGCTACCAATGTTAGGAGCCCCTTTTTAGGGGCTTTTTTGTAGGTCTGGAAGGCCCTGTCCTTCCCCTTCAAATGGGCGTCAGCCCATTTTTTATTTGTGGAGTCGCACCAGCGCGACGCCGAACCCGGATACAGATGATTCGTGGATGACGAAGAAGGAACAAGAACTCGAATCTTTATTGGCGCCAACCGTGGCAGCAATGGGTTTGCGCGTGTGGGGCATCGAATATCTAGGACAGGGCAAGCACTCGGTGCTGCGGATCTACATCGATCGGGACGAGGGTGTGACGATCGAGGACTGCGAGACGGTGTCGAAACAGGTCAGCGAACTGCTCGACGTCGAAGGGACGCTGAGCGCCAGCTACACCTTGGAAGTGTCGTCGCCGGGAATGGACCGTCTGCTGTTCAAGCCGGAACAGTATGCCGAGAGCATCGGCGAAACGGTCGATGTGAGGCTGAACTATCCGTTCGAGGGGCGGCGCCGGGTGGTCGGTGCGCTGACGGGACTCGAGAACGACGAGGTCGTCGTGCAGGTCGAAGATTCCGAATATCTGATTCCGCTGAGCAATGTTCAGCGCGCGCGGATCGTGCCGCGATTTGAATAGGCCGAGACCATGACTAAAGAAATATTGATGGTGGTGGAGTCCGTCTCGCTGGAGAAGGGCGTCCCGAAGGAAGTGATCATCGATGCGCTCGAGCACGCGCTGGCGATGGCCACCAAGAAACGCTATCAGGAAAACGCCGAGTTCCGGGTCTCGATCGATCGGGACACCGGCGAGTATTCGACATTTCGAACCTGGAAGGTTGTCAATCCGGACGACCTGCCGGAAGAAGAAGAGCCGAATCCGGACGCCCAGTTGACGCTTGAAGAGGCGCACGCAAAGGATCCGAATCTGAATCTCGGCGACAGGTATGAGATTCCGGTCGACTCAGTCGAGTTCGGCCGCATCGCCGCGCAAACAGCAAAGCAGGTCATCGTCCAGAAGGTGCGCGAAGCGGAGCGTGCCCAGGTCGTTGAGGCATATTTGCCGCGGGTCGGCCAACTCGTAAGCGGCACCGTCAAGAAAGTCACGCGCGAATCCGTGATTGTGGATCTCGGCAACAACGCCGAAGCGTTGCTCGGACGCGAACATCTGATCCCGCGCGAGACCTTTCGCGTCAGCGATCGGCTGCGCGCACTGCTCGTCGAAGTTCGACCCGACGCACGCGGCCCGCAACTGATACTGACCCGCACCTCGCCGAAGATGTTGGTCGAGCTGTTCAAGATCGAAGTTCCCGAGATCGCCGAATACATCATCGAAATCCGCGGCGCCGCACGCGACCCGGGATCGCGCGCAAAGATCGCGGTAAAAACCAACGATGGACGCATCGATCCGGTCGGTGCATGTGTCGGTATGCGCGGATCGCGCGTGCAGGCGGTATCGGGTGAACTCGCCGGCGAACGCATCGACATCGTGCTGTGGGACGATAACCCCGCGCAGCTCGCGATCAACGCGATGTCGCCGGCGGAAGTCGCCTCGATCGTCGTCGACGAAGACTCGCATTCGATGGACATCGCGGTCGCCGCCGACAACCTCGCGCAGGCCATCGGTCGCGGTGGTCAGAACGTGCGGCTCGCAAGCGAGTTGACCGGCTGGACGCTGAACATCATGACGGTGGAAGACGCTGCATCGAAACAGCAGCTCGAGTCGTCGAAGTTCATGACCGAGTTCATCGACGCGTTGCAGATCGACGAGAACGTGGCGGCAGTGCTCGTCGAAGAAGGCTTCACGACGTTGGAAGAAATCGCCTACGTACCGATGGACGAGATGCTGGCGATCGAAGGATTCGACGAAGAGATCGCGCAGGAGCTACGCAATCGCGCGAAGGATGCGTTGTTGACGAAAGCCATCGCGGCGGAAGAGAAGTTGGGCGACGTAGAGCCGGCGGCGGATCTGTTGGGCCTCGAAGGGATGGATCGCCGCCTGGCGTATCTGTTGGCGAGTCACAGCATCGTTACCCGCGAAGACCTCGCCGAGCAGTCGGTCGACGACCTTCTCGACATCGAGGATATCGGACAAGAACGCGCAGCTGCGCTGATCATGACGGCGCGCGCGCCATGGTTCGAAGCAGCGGAAGCGAACCTCGGGTAGACCGCGAGAGTAGCATCGGAGGGACGGCATGGCAGATGTCACGGTTAGAGAGCTTGCGGAAACGGTTGGTGCGCCAATCGACCGCTTGCTCAAGCAGATGCAGGACGCGGGTCTGCCCCACAAGGCGGACAAGGACGCTGTGTCCGAAGAAGAAAAGCAGGAGTTGCTCGCCTATCTGAAGCGCAG
>JANLUG010001083.1:0-2306 GCA_031363335.1 Gammaproteobacteria bacterium | reverse complement strand
CACGGTGAAGCTCGACGACAACAGGATGACGGTGTTCCAGAACGGCAGGTATTTGACCCAGGCCGTGATGTTCGGCGCGGCCATCGACTCGTGCGGATTGGCGAAGACCTCAGGGTTCGGATTGTTGACGACCGGCCACGTCGGCGAGAAGTTCGGCCACAGGTATTCGCCGGTGATGCCTTTGGCGCCTTCACCGCCGATCCATGGCACCGAGAAGTGTCGCGCGTAGAACAGCGCTCCGAAGAACGCAGCAAAGAACATCACCTCGGAGAAGATGAACCAGCTCATGCCCCAGACGAACGAACGCTTCACCTGCGCATTCGGAATGCCGGCATGATTTTCCTGAATCACCTTGGTGAACCAGAAGAACAGCACGAGCGCCAGAATCGTCGCACCGACATACAGGATCGCGTGGCTCGGCGGCTGGCCCGCCTTGATCAGGTTGAGCCAATGCCCGACGCCGGCGAGCGACAGGAAGATGCCAAGCGCCGCGAAGACCGGATACCAACCGTTGAGGGGCACGTAATAGACGGAGTTATCGTTGTTGTGATCGTGTGTCGCCATGACGCGGTTGCTCCATTGATACCTTTAGCTCAAGCCCCGGTTGCTATCTGACCGTCGGCTGCAAGCTGAGTGACGTCGAACAAAGTGTACGAAAGAGAAATCGATTCCTGACCGCGCGGTAGATCGCTCGACACGAAGAATCGCATCGGCATCTCGAGACTCTGCCCCGGTTCGAGCACCTGCCGCGTAAAGCAGAAGCACTCGGTCTTGTGGAAGTATTCGGCCGCGCTTCCCGGTGCCAGCGACGGCACTGCCTGCGCCACCATCACGTGGTCGGACGTGTTGCGCACGAAGAATTTCGCTTCAGTGAGTTCGCCGGGATGAACATGTACCGAACCCTGTTGGGCGCGAAACTCCCAGGTCATCCCATCGTTGGTGTTGGTCAGAAAAGTCACCTTCACGAGCCGCGAATCATCGGTCTTAACCACCGCGGGATCGTAGACATACAGTCCACCGGACCGACCGCCCAGGCCCGTGACCTTGCACAGCATGTCGTACATCGGAACCAACGCGAACCCGAAGCCGAACATTCCGACCACGAGCGCCAGCAGTTTCCACGGCGTTGAACGACCCGACGACATCGCTTACGAGTGCGCCTCCGCTTCGGTCACCACCGGGGGATGCGTGAACGTGTGATACGGCGCCGGCGACGGCACGGTCCATTCGAGACCATGCGCGCCTTCCCAGACGCGAGCGGTCGCGGGCTTGCCGCTGCGGATCGTCTTGATGACGAGGAACAAGAAGAACACTTGTGAGAATCCGAAGATGTAAGCGCCGATGCTCGACAGCATGTTGAAGTCGGCGAATTGCAATGCGTAGTCAGGAACGCGGCGCGGCATTCCAGCGAGACCGGAGAAGTGCTGCGGGAAGAACGTCACGTTCACGCCGATGAACGACAGCCAGAAGTGCAGCTTGCCGAGCGACTCGTCGTACATCCGTCCGCACCACTTCGGCAGCCAGTAGTAGACGGCCGCGATGATTCCGAACAGCGAGCCCGGCACCAGCACGTAGTGGAAGTGCGCAACGACGAAGTAGGTGTCTTGATATTGGAAGTCGACCGGCGTCATCGCGAGCATGAGGCCGGAGAAACCGCCGATCGTGAACAGGATGACGAACGCGATCGAAAACAGCATCGGCGTTTCGAACGTCATCGAGCCGCGCCACATCGTCGCGACCCAGTTGAACACCTTCACGCCGGTCGGCACAGCAATCAGCATCGTCGCGTACATGAAGAACAGCTGGCCGGCCAGCGGCATGCCGACGGTGAACATATGGTGCGCCCAGACGATGAACGACAGGAACGCGATGGAGGCCACTGCGTAGACCATCGAGTCGTAGCCGAAGAGCGGCTTACGCGAGAACGTCGGAATGATCTGCGAGACGACGCCGAACGCCGGCAGAATCATGATGTAAACCTCGGGGTGCCCGAAGAACCAGAAGATGTGCTGGAACATCACGGGGTCGCCACCACCGGCCGCATTGAAGAAGCTGGTGTGAAAGTGCACGTCGAACAGCATCATCGTTACGACGCCGGCGAGAACCGGCATCACCGCCAGCAATAGATAGGCGGTGATCAACCAGGTCCATACAAACAACGGCATCTTCATGAGCGTCATGCCGGGGGCGCGCATGTTCAGAATCGTCGCGATGATGTTGATCGAACCCATGATCGACGACGCGCCCATCATGTGAACGCCGAAGATGAAGAACGTCACCGTGCTCGGCGCGTACGTCGTCGACAG
>JANLUG010001079.1:0-3025 GCA_031363335.1 Gammaproteobacteria bacterium | reverse complement strand
GCTTCAACGTCGAGATGGGTATCACCGTGATCATGGTCACACACGAAGCCGACATAGCCGCATACGCGCGACGCCGTATCCGGTTCTTCGATGGGCGCATCGTCGCCGACGAGACCACGCAGGCGCGCACCTGATGTGGTGGAGCACACTGCTGATAGCAATCCGCGAAATCCGCCGCAACGCGATGCGCTCGGCGCTGACGATTCTCGGCGTCGTCATCGGTGTTGCGGCGGTGATCAGCATGGTCACGCTGGGTTCGGGCGGCAGTTCGAAGATCACCGCCGAAATCTCGAGCCTCGGTGAAAACCTGTTGATCATCTCACCCGGGCGCATGCAACGCGGCCCCGGCGGAACGTCGTCGCTCGGCGCGCCGTTCACGTTCGCCGACGTCGACGCGATCAGGAGAGAGGTCGGCGAAATACGTGCGATTGCGCCGTACGCGAACAAGGGCGTGCTGGCGGTAAATGGCAGCGCAAACCGCTCGACGTTGCTGGCCGGAACGGAGAACGA
Organism: Gammaproteobacteria bacterium; assembly: GCA_031363335.1. GTDB lineage: Bacteria > Pseudomonadota > Gammaproteobacteria > Pseudomonadales > Azotimanducaceae > DATJGR01. The sequence continues at coordinate 2,515 of JANLUG010001079.1, read as the reverse complement.
CTACTTCATTGCGGGCAACTGGACGATCGAACGCGGCCGCACGTTCACCGACGGCGAGCAGCGCGGCGGCAAATCGGTGTGCATCGTCGGCGCGACCGTCGCCGCCGACCTGTTCGGAGCGTCGGATCCGATCGGACAGAACGTCCGGATAGGCACCATGACCTGCGGCGTTGTCGCGCTGCTCGCGAGCAAGGGGCGATCGATGGGCGGCAATGATCAGGACGACCTGATCGTGATGCCGCTCAGGACCTTCCAGCGTCGGTTCGCCGGCAACTCGGACGTGGACACCTTGTTCGTATCGGCCCGCGATTCGTCGGTCACTGAAAAGGTTCGCGCCAATATCGAATCGCTACTCCGCCAGCGACGTCATTCCGTCGGATCGAAGGACGACTTTCAAGTGACCGACCTCAAGGAGATCGCGAGCACCGTAGCAAAAACTACCGGCATATTGACGGCGATGCTTGCGGCCGTCGCCGGCATCAGCCTGCTGGTCGGCGGCATCGGCATCATGAACATCATGCTGGTGTCGGTCACGGAACGGACGCGGGAGATCGGCATCCGGCTGGCCGTCGGCGCGCGCGGTGTCGAAGTGATGCTGCAGTTCCTGGTCGAGGCCGCTGCGCTGTCGTGTTTCGGCGGACTTGTCGGAATCGCATTCGGTCTCGGCGGATCCGCGCTCGCGGCGCACTTCCTCGAAATACCTTTCACGCCGGATGTTCGCGTGGTCGTGGTGGCATTCGTGTTCTCCGGCGCCGTCGGCATCGCGTTCGGCTTTTTCCCGGCCCGCAAGGCGGCCGCACTCGATCCGATCGAGGCGCTGCGCCACGAGTAGTGGCGCGCGGTACCGTGTTCATTTCGTGGGAGCGGCCGATTATGCTTCCGCACCGCCACTGCCGAAGCTCACGCGACATGACCAGCTTATTGAACCAGGGACTCGTCGAGCGCGTGCTCGATGGCCTCGGGCTGTCATCACGACCCGAGATCTCGCTTGCGGGTCTATCCGATCTCTACGGCGCGTGGTGCCGCCGCGTGCCGTTCGACAACATCAGAAAACTGATCCACGTTCGCGCCGGCAACCCCGCAACGCTGCCGGGAGATACCCCCAACGAATTCTTCGAGGCGTGGCTCGCGCACGGAACGGGTGCCACGTGCTGGGGGGCCAATGGCGCGCTGTGCGAGCTACTCGCCACGCTCGGCTACGACGCGCGCCGAGCCGCCGCGACGATGATGGTCGCACCTGGCATCCCACCGAACCACGGCTCCGTCGTGGTGCATTTCGGCGATGCTCGATACGTCACGGATGCGTCGATGCTTTTCGTCGAACCTCTGCCGCTGCTGGACGGCGCGCGCATTCCGCATCCGGCGTGGGGTGTCGACGCACGTATCGTCGACGGTTTTTTCACGGTCCGCTGGAACGCGCTGCAGCGCCCGGATCCACTCGACTGCCGCTTTAATCGCTACGACGTTTCGGCCGCAGACTTCAGTACATTCCACGAAGCAACACGTGTGTGGAGTCCGTTCAACTTCAATCTGAATCTGAACCTCGTCCGCGATAACGGGCGCATCGGCGCGGGTCTCGGCAATCGAATCGTCGTCGACGCGAACGGCAATGCGACCGGCACACCCATCGCCGACGAAGCGCGCAAGCGGTTCCTCGTCGACGAGATCGGCATCAGCGAAGAAATCGCCGACCTTGTGCCTGACGATCTCCCGATGCCGCCGCCACCCGGATCCAAGTCCGCCGGCAACGGCTGATCGCGCATGGATACACTCACGCTCGTTGGCGTCGTCGTGATCGCGGTGTTCTCGATCACGAGCCACGAGGCCGCGCACGGATACGCCGCGGATCGACTCGGCGACGCGACCGCGCGGGAACACGGCCGCCTGACGCTGAATCCGATTCCGCACATCGATCTGTTCTTCACGATTCTGCTGCCGCTCACGCTGTTGCTGACCGGGGCACCGTTCATCTTCGGCGGCGCCAAGCCCGTGCCGATCGATACGCGACGTCTACGCCAACCGCGCCGCGACGCTGCGTTGGTCGGCGCCGCCGGACCCGGCGCGAACCTAGCCATCGCGCTCAGTCTGATGGCGTTGTTCGCGCTGACGAAGAGCTTCGGCGCCGCGCCCGATTCGCCCTGGCTGCAGATGCTCGCGAGCGGCATCTTCATCAACGCACTGTTGGCGGTCTTCAATCTGATCCCCATCCCGCCGCTCGACGGCTCCCGCGTCGTCCAGTACTTTCTCCCGCCCGGCGCCCTCGCCGTCTATCGACGCCTCGAACAATTCGGCCTTCTGATCATCGTCGCGCTACTGCTCTTCGCCCCACAGGTCCAACAACCTCTCCTGGCCGCGGTCACCACGCTGATCTCCTGGATGGCGACGCTGTTCGGTGTTCAGGCGCAGTTCGGATCCGTGATCGGGCATGCGATGAGTTGACGTCTGGGGCGACTTCGCGGGGGCGAGCGATGCGACTTCGATGGGGGTCGAGGGGGGGGGGGGGGGGGGGGGGGGG
>JANLUG010001047.1:0-1297 GCA_031363335.1 Gammaproteobacteria bacterium | reverse complement strand
GAACCACGTGCGGTGGCCCAGCAATCGACCGCCGCGGATGAACATTCCCTGTACGCACGCCGCGCCGGACGCGAGCGCGACGGCAAACACATCCACGTCGCCGCTCGCACCGTGCACGTACTGCTGCTCCTGGATCTTGCGCAGCTGCTTGATCTGATCGCGATATTTTACGGCGCGTTCGAACTCGAGCCTCTCCGCCGCCTGCTCCATCGCAGTCTTGAACTCCTCGAGGATGGCGTCGTTGCGGCCGTCGAGGAACATCACCGCATGGCGTACGTCCTCTGCGTAACCTTCCGGTTCAACCAATTGCACACAGGGGGCGCTGCAGCGACCGATCTGGTGTTGCAGGCACGGTCGCGAACGATTCTTGAAGTAGCTGTCTTCGCATTGCCGCAGCTGAAACAAGCGCTGCAGGATGTTGATGCTCTCGCGCACCGCGCTGGCACTCGGAAATGGACCGAAGTAACGGCCCGTCTTTCGCTTCGCACCGCGATGAAACGCCAGGCGCGGATAGATGTGATCGGTGAGATAGATGTACGGATACGACTTGTCGTCGCGCAGAACGATGTTGTACGTCGGCCGCAGCTTCTTGATCAGGCTCTGTTCGAGCAGCAACGCCTCGGTCTCGCTCGCCGTTAGCGTGATATCGACGTCATGAATGCGCGCGACCAACGCCATCGTCTTCGTGCTGAGGCCCGAAGCACGGAAATAGCTGGTCACCCGACTCTTGAGATTGCGGGCTTTGCCGACGTACAGCACCGTGCCCGTCGCATCCAGCATCTGATAGACGCCCGGCTTTTGCGGCAGGCGTTTCAGAAACGGTTCGGCTTCGAACGGTACTCCCGGGTCGCGCATTCGGCGACCCTAGACACCCGTCAGGCCAGCGTCAAGCGAGCATCCGCTCGGCTGAGTCCGTACGCGCGCAGGCCTGCGGCGCAGCTACCAAACCGGTGCTCTCGATCACCCCGTGACGGACGGCAAGCAGCGCAAGCTCGACGTCGCTCGTGACGTTCAGCTTCTCGAAGATGCGATAGCGGTAGCTGTTGACGGTCTTCGGGCTCAGATGCAGATCGCGCGAGATCTGTTGCACCTTGCGGCAGCCGACCACCATCAATGTAATCTGCATTTCTCTGTTCGAAAGCTGGTCGAAGGGACACTCCGAAACCGTATCGAACGAGCGCAGCGCAACCTGCTGCGCGACATCGTCGGACATATGGCGTTGGCCGAGGAAGACGCGTCGGATCGCGTGTTCGAGATCCGCCGCCGTCGCTCCCTTGGTGATGTATCCCGCCGCGCC
>JANLUG010001016.1:0-7970 GCA_031363335.1 Gammaproteobacteria bacterium | reverse complement strand
CGCGCGCCTCGAGGCCGCCGTTAGCATTGCGAGCGAAGCCGGACTATCGCCGATATGCGTCGACATCACCGAACTGACACTTCGCAACCTCGTACACCGCGTGTACCCGTCTGCCGAACACTCGATCGCGTTGCTGCGCGTCACACCGTCCAACGGCATCGTCAACATCACGCGTGGCGATGAATTGTTCCTGTCACGCCGCATCTCCGCGGTGCCGCGTGAACTGGACGATACGGCGTGGGACCTCTTCAAGGACGCGTTGCTGCTACAGGTGCAACGGTCGATCGACTACTACGAGAGCGCGCTGTCGCAGCCGCAAGCCGATTGCCTGCTCGTTGCGTCGACGCACGGATGGCAACAACGGATCATCACCCACCTGGAGTCGATGTTGCCGTTACCTGTGCGTTCGCTCACCAGCGTGCTGACCGACGCGTTGGCCATCGATCTACACAACCCGCAATCGCATCGGCTGACTGCGGAGACTCTCACGGATGCCCAGGAGGTCGCGATCGCGGCCGCGCTACCCGCGCTCGGCGCAGCATTGCGCGCGGTGTCGCAGGCGGGTGTTGCGGCATGACCGCAATGACGCAACAGGTCAATCTGCTGATCGACGATCTACGTCCGCAGCGCGCGATCCTGACTGCGGTGCAGGCGATGAGCGCAGTCGGAGTCGTCGCGGTGCTGCTCGTTGCGATGTCGACGTATCAGTGGTTCGTCGAAACGCAAGTGGCCGCTCAGCGCGACGCTCTGGCAGCACAGCTCGCGGTACTGGCTGACGCAAACGAAAAGGCGCGCGCCTCGATAAATCTGGTCGAAGACCCCAAGCTCGCGGCGGTAGTGGCGGATTTGCGAGCGCAGCTGCAGAGTCGTACCGCGCTGACAGCAGCGCTAGGCGGAAGCACGAACGGGCGCTCTGCCGGTTTTGCCGAACATCTCGACGAACTCGCGGCCAATAGCCAACCCGGACTATGGCTGACCGACGTCGAACTGACCGACGGCGGCAGCAGGATCCGTCTCGCGGGCATGACCACCGATCCGGTCCTCGTTCCACGATTTCTGAAGAGCCTCGGCGGCGGCACGCAATTCGCCGGACATCATTTCGATAAGTTCGAACTCGCGGCGGGTGACACGGGTGCGTTGCACTTCACGATCACCGGACCGGATCCGGACATTCCATGAACCGGAAGCTGGAAACCGCCACGTCGCGATACGACGCATTGACGCTGCGCGAACGCGCACTGATCGCGGTATCGATCATCGCTGTGGTGTGGCTCGCGTGGGACTGGACGCTGCACCAGACGTTGAACCGCAGGATGTCGGCGGCGCAAAGCGATGTTGCGTCGCTGCGCCTACGCATCGTCAGCGAGGTTGCGGTAGCTGATCAGCTGAAACGAGCGCTTGAGGACGACCCGAATCGAAAACTCGCTGAGGAACAGCGCGGGTTGACCGATCAGATCGACAAGCTCGATGCACGCCTCGAAGCGCTCGTTGGCGGATTTGTTCCGCCATCGATGATGCCGGTGCTGCTCGAAGATGTTGTTACTCATCACCATGGCGTGACGTTGCAACGTGTTGCGAGTTTACCGGTGGAACCGGTCCGGCAGCAGGGAAGCGGCGAAATCGTACCGGGGCTCTATCGGCACGCGATGCGCGTCGAGCTGCATGGCGGCTATTTTCCGGTACGTGACTATCTGAAGGAACTCGAAGAGGCGCCATGGCGATTCTCATGGCGCAGCATGAACTACCACGTCGAGCAATTTCCCGATGCCGTCGTCGTACTGGAACTGGAAACAATGAGCCGCGAAAAGACCTGGTTGGGAGTATGAGCGTGCGCGTGATGCTGTCGCTATTGTCCGTGCTGTCGTTGCCAGTGGCCGCTGAAGTGCTTGCCGACCCGACGCGACCGCCAACGAACTGGCAGGCGGAACCCGGCCGCGCCGTAGCATCCGAGCAAGCCACTCCGAAGCTGACGTCGATTCTGGTCAGCAGCTCTCGTCGTGTTGCCGTGATCGACGGAGTACCACTGAGCGAGGGACAAAGCGCCAACGGTGTGACAGTGGTGCACATCGGGAAAAGTTGGGTCGACGCACGTCTGCGTGATACGCCGCTGCGGCTGTCGCTGAATGACGCGAACGTTACGAAGGAACCGCGATGATGACGAATGGTTTGCGGCAGATGTTGCTGGTCGGGTGCTTTGCGCTCGCCGGCTGTCAGCAGTTGAGCCCCCTGGAGCCGCGAGCGGCACTCGACACCGACAGCGCGAACGAAGCGCAGGCAACGCTTGAATCGGGTATCGCACGCAATCGCGAGGTGCAGACGCAGCCGACCGATTTACCAAAGGAATTGCCCAAGGAGGTTCCGAAGGAGGTTCCGAAGGAAGTTCCGAAGGAGGTGATGGAACAACTGATGCCGCCGATGCCGGGTGTCGCGCCCGCACCAGAAATCGGAGAGGAGCGCTTCGACCTCGCGGTCAAGAACGTCAAAGCGGCGGACTTCTTCCGCTCGCTGGTCTCGGGAACGCACTACAACATGGTCGTGCATCCGGACGTGAAAGGTGAGGTGTCGCTCGACCTCAAAGACGTCTCAGTCGGCGAAGTGATGGACATCATGCGTAATGTCTACGGCTACGACTATCAGCGATCCGGGCGCCTGTATCAGGTTTTCCCCGACGCGATGCGTACCGAGATCATGCACATCGACTATCTGAACGTCGGCCGTAAGGGTCAGTCGGAGATGCAGGTCAGCGCCGGCACCATCACCGATGCGCAGAACAACAACGGCGGTACAAACGGGGCGTACTCCAATCCGTTCGGCGGATATGTACAGACGGGTGCAGGCAACAGCGGTGCGAACAGCCCGGGCACGCAGGTCAGCACCGAAAGCGATGCGAATTTCTGGCAGGAACTCGCCAAGACGCTGACATCCATCATCGGCGACGTGCCGGGCAGCAGCGTCGTGGTCACGCCGCAGGTCGGTATCGTTGTGGTACGCGCCATGCCGAATTCGTTGCAGGCGGTGCGCACCTACCTCGACCGTGCGCAGTTGATGCTGCGACGCCAGGTGATTCTCGAAGCGAAAGTCATAGAGGTGACGTTGAAGTCGGGCTTCGAAGCGGGCATCCAGTGGAATACGTTCGGTAAGGACTCCGGCGGCACGTTCAAGCCGGTGGTCGATGCCAACGGCAACGTCATCGCTGCCGGCAGCAACAACGACGTGGCGGGCGCATTCGACTTCAATCAGGCGAAGCAATTCTTCAATCCGCTCGATTCCAAATTCAATCTCTACATGTCGTTCTCGGATTTCGAGGCGGTGATCAGTCTGCTGGAGACACAGGGCGCCGTGCAGGTGCTTTCGAGTCCGCGTATTTCGACGGTCAACAACCAGAAAGCCGTCATCAAGGTGGGCAGCGACGAGTATTTCGTCACGAACATATCTACGACTACGGTGACGGCCGGAAGTGCAATCAACACGAACGATTCGCCGCAATTGACACCGTTCTTCTCGGGAATCGCGCTAGATGTCACGCCGGAGATCAGCGCCGAAGGCGAAGTGATTCTGCACATTCATCCGACGGTCAGCGAAGTGAGCCAGCAGAACAAGATCATCGGGGGGCAGAGCGTGCCGCTCGCGGCCAGCACCATTCGGGAATCCGACAGCATCGTGCGCGCGCAGAGCGGTCAGATCATCGTGATCGGCGGCTTGATGCAGACCACGAGCGGCGATTCCGATTCGGGCGTGCCGTGGTTGTCGCACGTGCCCGTGCTCGGATACGCCTTCAAACAGAAGCAGCAGTCCAGCGTGAAGAGCGAACTGGTGATCCTGCTGCGGCCGGTCGTATCCGACGATCAATCGCAGATCGATGCAATGAACGAGAGTCTCGCGCGCGTGAAGGCGCTGAAAACACAGCTGGATCCGCGCGTCGCGCAATGAGGTGACCATATGAGCAACGTCTCGATGAGTGGATTTGTCGCGCTGCCGGACCGGCATACCGGTGCGGCGCGGCTATCGATCTTCTTTGCGTTGTGGACACTGGCACTCGTGATGATGCACGACGTCCGCGTGAACGCGGCGCCGATCTATGACGCATCCGTCGATCGCCTAGCGTGGCGAGTTGCGCCGGTGGCGCCGCCGCAGATCGACTCGACGGCGATGTGGAACGCCATTTCGCAGCGCAGCGACGTACTGAGCGGACGGTGGAACGTCGTATCCGAATCGCATGCCGGATCGCCTCGATTGAGCCCTCCGATTGCCCACGAGGTAGCCGAGGTGCGGATAGCGAGTGCTCGTCCCGCGCGCGCTCAGGTCGAACAGACGGCGATCAAGAACACGAGTGACGTGGCGACGGCAGAAGTCCAGGTCGGGCAGCGAATCGCGGCGCGCGACTTCGCGGGCGCGATGGAGATCATCGAGCTCACGCGTGCAGAAAATCCTAATGCGGTGAGTCAATTGCGCATGCTCGATGCGTATCTGGCGATTGGGCAGGGCGATGCAGAGCGCGCGTACACGCTGCTGCTGGAGTCGCTGCCCGATGTCCGAATGACCACGCGTCAACATGACCTGCTCGCGGCGGTGATGGTGCGAACATCCCGCTACGCAGAGGCGGCGGTCGTCTACAAGGCGTTGCTCACTGTGGATCCCGCCAACGCGCGGTGGTGGGGCGGATATGCGGTGACGCAGGAGAAGCTCGGTCACCACACCGAGCTGATCGCAGCGTTTCGAACGCTGCGGACGCTCGCGCCACCGGGCACGCCGCTCGCGACGTGGGCCGGCGCACAACTCGAACGGATCAGCTGAGGCGCGGCGCGTGATTCCACGACGAACCAAGGTCCGCATCGGTGACATGCTGGTCAGCAGCGGCGAAATCACCGAAGAGCAGCTGCAGGCGGCACTCGCGGAACAGCGGGTGTCGGGACGCAAGCTCGGGCGGATCCTGGTCGACAAAGGTTTCATCGACGAAGATCGTTTTCTCGGTTTCCTGTCCGAACAGTTCGGAATTCCGTTCGTCGATCTGAAGCACCTGAACTTCGAGCCGGGTCTTGTCGGGCGATTGCCGGAAACCTATGCGCGCCGCTACCGCGCGATCGTGCTCGAAGAAAAGAACGGCGAACTGCTGCTCGGCATGGCCGATCCGATGGACGTGTTCGCCTACGACGAACTCGCGCGGCAACTGAAGCAACCGGTCGCGCTTGCCGTGGTTCGCGAAAGCGAACTGCTGTCGATGCTCGACCTTGCATATCGACGTACCGGCGACATCGCCAACATCGCCGGAGAATTGGAAGGCGAGATCTCGGACGATCAGTTTTCGCTGTCGGCGATCGGTGCATCCGACGAAGGCGCGTCGAGCCCCGTCGCGCGCCTGCTGCAATCGATCATGGAAGACGCTGTTCAAGTGCGCGCATCGGACGTGCACATCGAGCCGGACGAACTGGTGCTGCGCATTCGCCAACGGGTGGATGGTGTGTTGCAGGAGACGACCATCAAAGAGACGCGCATCGCCGCGGCGCTGGTGTCGCGTCTGAAGCTGATCGCCGGCCTCGACATCTCCGAGAAGCGCTTGCCGCAGGACGGCCGCTTCGAAACGCGTGTTAAGGGCCGCGACATCGACGTGCGATTGTCGACGATGCCCGTGCAGCACGGCGAATCGGTGGTGATGCGGTTGCTGGATCAGAGCGGCGGCATTGCGCGGCTCGAAGCGATCGGTATGCCCGACAACATCATGGCGCGACTACGCTTCCTGATCGCTCGCCCTAACGGCCTCATCCTGGTGACGGGTCCGACCGGCAGCGGCAAGACGACCACGCTCTACGGCGCGTTGAACGAGCTGAACATGCCCGGCAAGAAGATCATCACCGTCGAAGATCCGGTCGAATATCAGCTCGAGCGGATCAATCAGGTGCAGGTGATGCCGAAGATCGGCTTGACCTTCGCCGCGGTGCTGCGCGCCGCGCTGCGACAAGATCCGGACATTCTGCTGGTCGGCGAGATACGCGATCGCGAGACGGCGGAGATCGCGTTGCGCGCCTCGATGACGGGGCACTTGGTATTGTCGACGCTGCATACTAACGATGCGATCAGCAGCGCGACACGGTTGCTCGACATCGGCATCGAAGGATACCTCGCCGCCGCATCGCTGCGCGGCATTCTGGCGCAGCGACTCGTCCGCAAGATCTGCGAGAAGTGTCGCGAGGAGACGACGCCGGACGACCAGCAGTACGCGTGGCTCAATGCACTCGTTGGGAAGGATCGCGCGCACGCGCTGACGTTCTATCAGGGGCGTGGCTGCAGCCGTTGCAATCGCACCGGCTTCTATGGCCGCACCGGCGTATTCGAATTGCTCGAACTCGATGAAGAACTTGCCAATACGCTGCGGAGCGGCGACAGCGAAGCGTTCGGGCGGGAAGCGCGCCGCCAACGCGGCTTCCGTTCGCTCGTGCTGAATGCGCTTGATCTGGCGGTGCAGGGCGACAGCGCCTTGTCGGAGGTGCTTGCGCTGTCCGGGCAGGTCGATGACCTGAAGATCGGTGAAGTCGATCCGCTGTTGCCGGATCTGCTGGCGATGAACGCAGCGCGCGGTCACGCCGTGCCGCGTAATCCCGCGAGTCACTGAACGCCGTGACCCGATTCAGCTATCAGGCGCGCGATGCGAACGGTCGGACACTCAACGGCCACGTCGAAGCCGCGAACGCTTCGGTAGTTGCGGCACAACTCACCGAGATCGGCGCGATTCCGTTGACAATTGCGGCGGCCAAGGCCGACGCGACACCGGTGCTCGCGCTGAACTGGTTTAGAACGACGGTGAAAATCGACGAGCTGATCATCTTCAGCCACCAGATGGCGACGCTCGCGAAGGCCGGAATTTCCGTTGTGCGCGCGGTGCGTGGGCTCTCCGAGTCCGCCCGCAATCCGCGCCTCGCTGCAGTGCTCGAAGAAGTTGCGGTGGATCTCGAAGGCGGCGTGGACTTCGCAACCAGCCTGAAGCGAAACGGCGACGTGTTCTCGGATCTCTACGCAAGCGTGATTCATGTGGGTGAGAACACCGGACGGCTCGACGAAGCGTTCCGGCGGATCGCGCAATATCTCGAACTCGAACGCGAGACCATCAAGCGGCTGAAGTCCGCAACCCGATATCCGTCGTTCGTACTCATTGCGATCGGCATCGCAATCGCGATCCTGAACGTATTCGTCATTCCCGCATTCGCCAACGTCTTCGCGAAGTTTCATGCGCAGCTGCCGTGGCAGACGCAGGTGATTCTGGCGATCTCGCAATTCTTCGTCGCCTTCTGGCCGCACTTGCTGGTGGTATCTGCCGGCGCCGCTTACGGCATCTCGCGCTGGATCGATACCAGTGATGGACGTCACGCGTGGGATCGACTGAAGTTGAAGCTGCCAATCATCGGACCGATTTTCGAACGCATCAACCTGGCGCGGTTCTGCCAGACGTTCGCGATGGTGACGAGATCCGGATTGCCGGTAACGCAGGGCCTGACAATCGTCGCCGGCGCGATCGGCAACGAATACATGTCGCGGCTCGTGCTCGGCATGCGCGCCGGCATCGAGCGCGGCGAGAGCATTACAAAAACTGCCGGCGCCAGTGGCATGTTCACACCGGTCGTCATGCAGATGCTCGCAGTAGGCGAAGAAACGGGTTCGATCGACGAACTGCTCGCACAGTCGGCCGGCTTCTACGAAGAGGAAGTCGACTACTCGCTGAAGACGCTGACCGATGCGATCGAGCCGATCCTGATCATCGCGATCGGCGCGATGGTATTGGTGTTGGCACTCGGCGTATTTCTACCGTTGTGGGATCTTTCGAGCGTTGCTCATCGCTAGAGGGTTGCGCTTTGTAGTCCGGTGGAGGTGGGGGCGGGATGCGCCCGCCCCCCCCCCGCCAACCCAGGGCGCGCCGCAACGCCCCACCCCATGCGCCCCCGGGGTCCGTAACGGGACCGCGCCACAAGCCACCCCCACCC
>JANLUG010001007.1:0-2001 GCA_031363335.1 Gammaproteobacteria bacterium | reverse complement strand
AAGCGGCGCAGGCGTTGCGCTGGTGCGTCGCCGAGATGGATCGGCGCTATCGTCTGATGTCCGCGCTCGGCGTGCGCAATCTCGCCGGCTACAACCGCCGCGTCGAGAGCGGCGATGTGAAGGATCCGCTCTGGCCGATCGATTCCGGTATCGATGCGCCCGATCTCGCGCATCTGCCGTACATCGTCGTGGTGATCGATGAGTTCGCCGACATGATGATGATCGTCGGCAAGAAAGTAGAGCAGCTGATTGCACGGATCGCGCAGAAAGCCCGCGCTGCCGGAATTCATCTGGTGCTCGCGACGCAACGTCCGTCCGTCGACGTGATTACCGGATTGATCAAGGCCAACATCCCCGCGCGGATCGGGTTCCAGGTCTCGTCGAAGATCGATTCGCGCACGATCATGGACCAGGGTGGTGCCGAACAACTGCTCGGCCACGGCGACATGTTGTACCTGCCGCCCGGCACCGCATTGCCGACGCGCGTGCACGGTGCGTTCGTCTCCGACGAAGAGGTACATCGCGTCGTAAAAGACCTGAAAACGCGCGGCGGCCCTGACTATCTCTCCGACGTGCTCACCGATGGCGGCGACTTCGGCGAGTTCGGTGCCGAGGCCGGCGCAGACGGCGGTTCCGCCGAACAGGACGACGCACTTTACGACGAAGCGGTTGCGTTCGTGCTGGAGACGCGCCGTGCGTCGATATCCGCGGTGCAGCGCAAACTTCGCATCGGCTACAACCGCGCCGCTCGACTCGTCGAGTCGATGGAAGCCGCAGGCGTGGTCAGCAGCATGAACACCAACGGATCCCGCGAGGTCCTCGTACCACATCGTGACTAACAGGCTGACCTTGCTGTGGACGATCATGCTTGTCCTCACAGCGCCAGCCCGCGGCGCGCAGCATGAAGCGAATCCGGCAACACAACTCGCCGCGTTGCTCGTGCCGGTGCAGCACCTTAAGGCGGAGTTCACCCAGACGGTTCTCGGCGCGCGCCGCGAGTTGCTGCAGTCCTCGGAAGGCTATGTACGCATCGCGCGTCCGCAGCAGTTCAAGTGGGTGCTGCTCGCGCCGTATCCGCAAACTATCGTGACGGTCGGCGATCGACTGTACGTGTACGACCCCGACCTCCAGCAGGTCCAGGTCAAAGCGCTTGCAGAAGCGCTGACAGGAACGCCCGCGCTGGTGCTGTTGGGAACATCCGCCGAAATCGCCGCGCAGTTCGACGTCACGCGTGAGGACGCAAACGGACTCGAACTGTTTCGCCTCATGCCGAAGGATGCGGAAGCGATCTACACCGAAATCCGCATGACGTTCAGCGCGAAGCGCCTCGTTCGAATCGAGATTGTCGACTCGCTGGGTCAACTGACGGACGTCAGTTTCCACAACCTCGAAGTCAATCAACCGATTTCACCGGATGAATTCGAGTTTGCCGTTCCGCCCGATGCGGACCTGATCGGCGATGTCGCGCCAAAGCCCGCCTAGCGAGCCGCTTGCGGCGCGCATGCGGCCGCTGAGCCTCGACGAGTTCGTTGGTCAGGAGCATCTTTTGGGTCCCGGTCGACCGCTTGCCGAACTGGCCGCGCGCGGACGCATTCACTCGATGTTGTTGTGGGGTCCACCGGGAACGGGCAAGACCACGCTGGCGCGTTTGCTCGCGGATCGAGCAAATGCCGAGTGGATCAGCGTTTCGGCGGTGTTGTCCGGTGTGAAAGAAATCCGCGCTGCTATCGAAACTGCGCGCCAGACGTTGACGCACGGCCGCATCACCGTGCTGTTTGTCGACGAAGTACACCGGTTCAACAAAGCACAGCAGGATGCATTTCTGCCGCATGTCGAAGCCGGCACGGTTGTGTTCATCGGTGCGACTACGGAGAACCCATCGTTCGAAGTGATCGGTGCGCTCCTATCGCGCGTCCGCGTATACGTCTTGAAGCGGCTGGAGGAGTCGAGCCTGAATCGTGTACTCGAACGCGCGCTCGCAGACCAGGAGCGCGGCCTCGA
>JANLUG010000977.1:0-5281 GCA_031363335.1 Gammaproteobacteria bacterium | reverse complement strand
CGCAGCCGGCTCGGCCGCCGGCATCCGCTGATGTATGCCGCCGCGCTCCCACTCGGCGTATTCCTGTATCTCGTCTTCTCGCCGCCCGAAGGATTGTCGGAGACAGCATTGTTCGCGTGGCTCGTGACGTTTGCCGTCGCGACCCGCATTTCAATGGCGTTTTTTCTCGTGCCATGGACTGCGCTGTTCGCCGAATTCTCGGACGACTATGCAGAGCGTACCGCCATCGTCACGTTCCGTTATCTGGTCGGCTGGATCGGCGCCGTGATTTTCACGTTCTGTACGTGGACGTACGTCTTTCCGAGTTCTGCCGAGTTCGCGAAGGGGCAGCTGAATCCGGCGGCCTATCACCTGTTCGCGCCGATCGTCGGCGCGCTCGTCGCCGTGACTGCGTTCATCACGACCCATTTCACGCGTAACGAAATACCCTATCTGTTGCAGCCGGTGAGTACGCCGACGCCGTTCTCGCTGAAACGGGTGTTCGGCGAGGTGTTGCTGGCACTGCGCAATCGCGACTTTCTGGTGTTGTTCATGACCCTGCTCACCGCATCGGCAATCGGCGGCACCGTCGAAGCGCTGAACATCTACGTGCAGACCTATTTCTGGGCCTTGAACGGCGAGGCGCTGCGTTGGTTCGCGCTCGCGATCCTCGGATTCATGATTGCGTTTGCGGTAATGCCGATCATCCAGGCGCGCTTCGACAAAAAACGTCTCGTGATCTACGGCCTGCTGTTCCTCGTCCTCAACGGCGTTGCGATGATCAGCCTACGCTTCCTCGACGTGCTGCCGCCGAACGGCTCGCCGCTGCTGCTGCCGCTACTGATTGCCAACGAGATCATCCGAATCGGCGTTTTTACAGTTGTCGCCATCATGTTCGGTTCGATGGTCGCCGATGCGCTCGACGCGCAGGAACTCAACACCGGCAGACGTCAGGAAGGCGTGTTCTCTGCCGCGTTGTCTTTTTCCGGAAAGGCAACGTCGGGCCTCGGCGTACTGCTGGGCGGCCTGCTGCTCGACTACGTCGTCAGCTTTCCACGCGGTGCATCTCCGGAATCGGTCGACCCCAACACCGTCAAACTACTCGGCGTGATCGCCGGCATCGCGTTGCCGCTTTTGTTTTTGTTCCCGTTCTCGCTGATTTCACGCTACAAGATCACGCGGGAAACGCACGCCGAGATACGAAGGCAGCTCGATGAGCGACATCGCGCAACGAACGGAACCGAAGCGGCAACGGTGGTGAGCCACTCCGGCTAAAACGTACGCAACCCAACAGGGGGAACCCTATGGCGAATCCGATTCTCAAGCTGTTTGCCAGACTCAATGCGGCCGTCTATCGGATGAGCGGCGGACGCGTGATGGGCAAGATGGGCGCCAGCGAAATCTGCGTCGTTCGCATGCAAGGCGCGCGTTCCGGCAAGTGGCGCGACGTGCCGCTGATGTACGTACCGAACGGCGACGGCGTCATTCTGGTGGCGTCGCTCGGCGGCGCGCCGAACAATCCGGTCTGGTATCACAACCTGATCGCCCATCCCGACATCGACGTGCAGGTGAAGGAGACCAACCGCAAGCTGCGCGCCCGTCTGGCATCGTCAGCGGAGAAAGCCTCCGTATGGCCGCGCTGCGTCGCCGCCTATCCGCCGTATGAGGCGTATCAGAAACGGACGACGCGCGACATTCCGGTCTTCATCTGCGACCCGCGCTGAGAGGAGCGTACATCGATGCGGAAGACGATGCGGAAAACCAACCGTTTTATGGCGCTACTGTTGAGCGCACTCGCGCTGACCCTCGGCTTGCAGGCGGTCGCCGACGAGCCCGCAGCGCCGCAGTCGCCTGCAGAACAGCAGGCGCGCGCTGCGTGGGAAGCGGCCGGGGCGGCGATGATCCACGGTCCGAGTGCGATTTCATTTCGCGATCAGGCGCAACTCGCGCTGCCGGCCGGCTATGGTTTCGTACCGGTCGAGCAGGCATCGGAATTGATGCGGTCGATCGGTAATCGCACCGGCGACGATTTCATCGGTCTGATCTTTCCGGAAACCGACGCGCAATCGTGGTTCGTCAGCGTGCATTTCGAGGATGCAGGCTACGTCAAGGACGACGACGCCAGGAACTGGAACGCCGACGAGTTGCTGCAGAGCCTCAAAGACGGCACCGAGGCCGGTAACGACGAGCGCGCGCGGATGGGAATTCCAGCCTTGAAAGTGACCCGGTGGGTCGAAGAGCCGAAGTACGAGAGCGGCGCGCACCGCCTCGTATGGTCGGCGGAAGCGATGCAGAAGGATACCAACGATCCGGATCCGACCATCAACTACAACACTTATGCACTGGGGCGCGACGGCTACATCTCGCTGAATCTCGTGACCACGGCATCGACGGTGGATGCGGAC
Source organism: Gammaproteobacteria bacterium (assembly GCA_031363335.1). GTDB lineage: Bacteria > Pseudomonadota > Gammaproteobacteria > Pseudomonadales > Azotimanducaceae > DATJGR01. The sequence continues at coordinate 2,897 of JANLUG010000977.1, read as the reverse complement.
AAGCTGTCGGCGCAGGAACTGCTCTCCGCGGTCGAGTTCAACGACGGCAAGCGTTACGCGGACTTCGATGCGTCGACAGACAAGGTCGCCGCGTACGGCCTGGCCGCGCTCGTCGCCGGAGTCGCGGCGAAAAAGCTCGGGCTGCTCGCCATCGCCGGTGCATTCGTTCTCAAGTTCGCGAAGGTGTTCGCGCTGGCCGCTGCCGCCATCGGCGGCGGACTCTGGTCGCGGCTACGCGGGCGCGGCGGCAAGGATTCCGGAACGCCTGTTTGAAGACGCTCTTTTGAAGACGTCGTTTTGAAAACGCTGTTGCTGCTTCTGACCGGAGCGAAGTTCGGCAAGATCCTGCTCACCGGCGGCACCATGCTGCTGTCGGTGATCGCGTATTCGTGGATCTTCGGCTGGTGGTACGCGATCGGCTTCGTCGCGCTGATCTTCGTTCACGAAATGGGTCACTACATTGCCGCGCGGCGGCGCGGCCTCGAAGTCGGCGCACCGACGTTCATTCCATTCGTCGGCGCGTGGATTCAGATGAAGCAATTGCCGCACGACGCCGAGGTCGAGGCGTACGTCGGCATGGCGGGGCCGTTAGTGGGCACGTTCGGCGCGCTCGTCTGCTTCTATCTCGCGCGGCACTTCGACAACCAACTGCTGCTCGCGTTGAGCTATGCCGGATTCTTCCTGAATCTGATCAACCTGATCCCGCTATCGCCGTTCGACGGCGGGCGCATCACCGCCGTCATTTCGCCGAAACTCTGGTTGATCGGCGCGCCGATCCTCGTCGCCATGTTCCTGTATCGACCGAGCCCGCTGCTGATCATCATGGCGTTGCTTGCGATGCCGCAGGTCATGAAGGCGTGGCGCGGTCCACAGACCGACGAGGAGCGCGCGTATTACAACGTCAGCTTCGAGGCGCGCGCGAACTACGGATTCTTCTACATCGGCCTCGTGATCTTCCTCGCCGTCATGTGTGACGACCTGCAGCAGGAATTGCCGAGATATCGTTGAGACGAGAGTTGTGAATCAACGCGCCAGGATCGGATCGTCGCCCGGTTTGAACAAAGCATGCGCGCGCCGCCAGTTGGCGAAGGCGCCCAGGATATGCGGCGGATCGCCGTGAATCTCCGTGAAGCAGCCATTCGCCGATCGCGTATCGAAGTACGCGGCGTTGACGTTGTCGGCCCACAGCTCGCACGCGACCTCGAAACCCATGTCGAGCAGCCGCTGCCGTTCTGCTTCGAAATCGTGCACCAGCACGCCGACGTGGTGAAAGCCCTCGTGTCCCCTCGCGAACATCTCGCGATAGATCGACGGCGTTTCGTCATGCTGCGCGATGAACTGAATCATCATGTCGCCGAGATAGCCGAACGCATACGAAACGTCGGCTTCTTGTGAGGTGCCGCGGTACGCGAATCTGACGGTCTTGTGATGCGGCACCAACAGGAACGGGCCGGCGCCGAACAGACGACTCCAGCTGCGTGCTGCAACGTCGACGTCGTTGACGAAGTAAGCCTGCTGAAAGAGCGGATACGTTTCGAGCGTCATCGTGATTTCCCCAGAAGCTGTAGAGTCGTTCAACGAACCAGGCGCTGCGCGGCCGTGAACCGCACCGGCATCCGCTTCGGCCCGGATATAAAATTCGACGCAAGCCATTCAGGCGACTGCGCCAGTTCAATGTCGTGCATGCGGGTCACCACTTCGCGCAACAACGCATCGATTTCGACTCGCGCGATGTGTTGACCAAGGCAGACGTGCGCGCCGGCGCCGAACGCGATGTGCATGTTGGGACGGCGATTCAGATCGAGGTGATACGGCTCCTTGAACTGTCGTTCGTCGAAGTTTGCCGCGCCGAAATAACGCACGACCTTGTCGCCCGCGCGGATCTTCTGACCCGCGATCTCGGTATCGCGACGCGCGGTGCGACGCATGTAGATCACCGGGCTGACCCAGCGCAGCAGTTCATCGCGCGCCGACGGCAGCAACGTGTCGAGATTCGCGCGCAGCTTGGCGAATTCGTGTTGATGCTCCAGCAGCGCGAGCAACCCCGCTGAGACCAGATTTCGTGTCGTATCGCCGCCGGCGTCCACGAGCAATAGGAAGAACAGCTGAAAATCGAGGTCGTCGAGCTTGCGACCGTCCACTTCGGCCGCGAGCAGCTTGCTCGACAGATCGTCCGCCGGATGCGCGCGTTTCTCAGCAATCACGCGCTGCGCATACATGAACATCTCCATTACCGCGGCGCCCTGCGCGCCTTCCGGCACCACCTCCGGCGCAGAGTGGATCGTTTCGGTCAACTGATACAGCTTGCGGCCGTCGTCGAGCGGAATACCCATCAGTTCCGCGATGACGTACGACGGCATTTCACCGGCAATGTCCGCGACAAAGTCGCATTCACCGCGTTCGATCACAGTGTCGACAATCTGGCGCGCCAACGCCTCTACGCGGGGGCGCAACGCCGCGGCTGGCGCCTGAGTGAATTCGCGGCTGATCAACCGCCTGAACGCCGTGTGCTGCGGCGGATCCATCATCAGCATCATCTTGTGATCGCCGAACGCCATGCTGCCACCTTCCGGCGGATCCGGAATCATGATCGTCGGCTCCGACGAGAACGTCTCCGGGTCGCGCCCCATCGCGCGCACATCCTCGAAGCGAGTCACCGCCCAGAAGCCGAGGCCCTTCGGCTCTTCGTGCCAGAACACCGGCGCGTGTTCGCGCAACCAGCGGTACTGGTCGTGCGGATGGCCGATGCTGAAACTGGCCGGCGACAACAGGTCGTTATCCTTTAGCGTACCTCGTTAGATCTATCGTGTAGTTGCAATGACAGCGCTTCGCAGCCGCGCAGCATGTGCGAACCGACGCGCTTCGCGTGTCCGGTTCCGCGTTCGACACGCCGCGCC